>JASFFN010000303.1:0-3845 GCA_050124275.1 Roseobacter sp.
GCCGTCCCGGAGGGGCTACCGGTTGTAGCGACAACGACCATGTCACTTGGACTGAAGCGCATGGAGAGAAACGGTGTGTTGGTTCGCCAGATTGATACGGTGGAAAGCCTCGGCGCGCTTCAGATCCTGTGTCTGGATAAGACCGGCACGTTAACGCAAAACCGTTTACAAGTGTCAGAGGTATCGACCGGACTGCATCCGGACATGCCCCAAGTGGCGGCTGCGCTCCGGGGCCTTTTTGAGGTCGCCGCGCTGAATAATGAGTCCGTCGCAACTGAATTCGGTGCCGAAGGATCTTCCGGAACTGAGCGCGCTATACTTGATGCCGCGATCGCCGAAGGTCTTGATGTGGCTGAGTTGCGCCGAACGCGGCCTCGTATAAGGTTGATCGAACGGACGTCAGACCGGCCCTATATGGTCACTTTGCACGGGGGCCATGGCCCCCGGACCCTGGTTAAGGGGGCCCCCGAGGCGGTTTTGGAATGTTGCAGCCATATCTGGCTGGAAAACGGGCCGGTAAGGCTGACCGATGAAGATCGCGTCAAGATCATCGCTGGCAACGATCTTCTTGCGTCGCGCCCCGCCCGGGTGCTTGGTTTTGCCAGCGGGGAAACGGAGACAGAGGGCGATCAACCGTCCGGGCTGACCTGGCTGGGATTGATGGCAATGGTGGATCCTTTGCGCCCTGGCGCAAAGGATTTCGTCGCGTCCATGCATCGTGCCGGCATAGACACAGTTATGATAACTGGCGACCAGGCGGCAACGGCGGGCGCGATCGCCCGCGAACTGGATATTTCAAACGGCGGCCCGATCAGAATTGTCGATGCGCCCGAGTTGTCAGCCATGGAGCCTGACCTGCTGGCAGGGCTGGCACGGAGAACCCATGTTTTCACACGTGTAAGTGCACCGCAGAAACTGGCAATCGTGAATGCACTGCAATCGAATGGCTCAGTTGTTGGTATGACCGGTGACGGCATCAATGACGGTCCGGCGTTAAAGGCGGCCAATGTAGGCATCGCAATGGGCGCGAGCGGTACCGCGCTCGCACGTGATGTCGCCAATGTGGTTATTCGCGACGATGAGCTGACCACGCTGATCGAAGCTGTATCGCAAGGGCGCGCAGTCTACCGCAATATCCGCAGGGCGCTGGAATATCTCGTGACCACAAATCTGTCGGAAATCGTCGTTGGCATCGTGGAAGCGGCCCATGGTCCCGGCGAACTGGAAACTCCTATGGAACTTTTGTGGATCAATTTGGTCAGCGACGTTTTGCCAGGTTTGGGTCTGGCGTTGGCAGATCCGGACCCTGACGCGATGGAGCGCCCGCCGCGTGACCCAGGTGAGTTGGTTATTCCGCCTCGCGACTTTCAAAGAATGGCGACAGACAGTTCTGTGATTGCGGCATCCTCGCTGGCGGCGCATTTCGTGGGTTTGTCCCGATATGGTCCGGGGCCTGAAACCCGCAGCATGACCTTCATTTCGCTGGCTCTTGGACAATTGCTCTATGCTTTGACCTGTCAACGCCGCGATATTCGCAAGTTGCGACCAGATCAGCTGCTTGAAAACAGGAGGCTTGATGCTGCTCTTCTCGGGTCGTCTTTCACCGCTGTTTTGCCTTTCTTCGTTCCAAGGCTGCGCAAAATACTCGGTATTGCGCCGATTGGGGCGAGCAGTACAGCCATTTCACTCTTGGCCGCTGCTGCGCCGGCTGCGATTGTCCTCGCGCGACGGGGCGTTCAGATCGAGTTCGAGACTCTGGAGGGTAAACCATGCGAAACTTCATGATGACGTCCGAGGCGGTGACAGCAGGGCATCCGGACAAGCTTTGTGATCAGATAAGCGATGCGGTGATTGATGCCTGCCTGACATCAGGTGTGCGGACCGGAATCGTTGCCGAGTGCGCGATAACCACCGGCGTAACCTTTCTCTCGGTTCGTGCCAATGAGGATTTGAATTTTGATGCCGCGGCGCTGGCACGCCGCATTATTCAAGATGCGGGATACGAGCAAGAAAAGTATGGCAGAGTACCGAGCATAATGCTGGAGTTGTCGAGAGACGGCGGACAGACCGGCGCGACAGTGCGCGAAGGGTGCGCGCGCCACATGGTTACCGCTTTTGGCTATGCCTGCTCAGGAAACGATCGCGCCATGCCGCTGCCGATCCTTGTCGCGCATGAAGTCGTACGCGCTCTGGACAAGGCACGAAGCGATGGTCGACTGGCCTGGCTGTCGCCCGATGCACAGGCACAGGTGGCGGTGCGCTTCGAGAATCGCAAACCGATCGGGCTCAGCGCTGTTGCTTTGACCGCGGGAACGCAGGATGACCTGACTTCAGATACGATGCGCGAGGCCCTTCTGGCTGAAGCGATAGAACCGGCGTTGAAGGTCCTCGATCTGGAAATGGAAGAGGCGACGCGCTTTGTCTTTGTTCCGGTTCGGGGCGAGACCGGACCGGATGCTCATTCTGGTCTCACGGGACGCAAATCAGCAGATGACTGTTACGGCAGCTTCATCCGACGGAGTGGATCGGCGCTCAGCGGAAAGGATCCGTCGCGGATCGATCGCATTGCCAGCTATGCCGCGCGCCAAGCCGCGCGTGCTGTTGTCGCGGCTGGATTGGCGCTGGAGTGCGAGCTTCAACTATCCTACATCGTGGGCGACGAAGCACCCGCAAGCGTCGAAGTCGACACTTTTGAGAGTGGTCGTATAGCAGACGCCAAGATCGGCCAACGCGTGCGCGACGTTTTCGATTTCCGCGTTGCTGCTATTGCTGAGCGTATGGGCCTTTGGGATATTCCGAGCGCGCGCAATGGCCATTTCTATCGTGATCTTGCGCGTTATGGTCACATGGGGCGCGACGATCTGACCCCGCCTTGGGAAGATGTCTCAATTGTTCAAGAGCTGCTCTGAAATGTAACTAGCGCTCTGATTTTTTATCGATCAGCGAAAGTGCTCCAAGCGCCAGCGTGGTGGCGGGCCCGGCGACACGACCGCGGCTCAGCTGTACGATCGCCGCGCCCAAAAGGCCCAGAGCTATCAGGGTTCGCAAATCAATTGCTTCACCCGTCCGCTTTTTCAAACCGATATCGGCTTGTAGCAGGCCCATCTGCAGAACTTGATTTACCGGCGGTTTTGGGGGCGGTTTCCTTATCAGGGCAATACCGCGTTCTTTAACCTCGTCAAGGATCTCTGTGACGGACCCTTGGCTGATAAGGATCACGCTGCCAGTGTTCGGTCGGATGTGGGCCTGCAATACCCCTGGAATGGATGCAATCTGGTTCGCCAAATCGGTCAGGACTTCGATCGCAGCCGGCTGCTCGATTTTTAAGCGCGCGCGCTGTTTCGTGGAATGTACTAACGTCAGGTCAAGCGACGCCGGCGTCGGCTTGCTGGCACCCTCATCCAGCATGTTTCTCGGCCGTCTCGGTGTCCGGCTCTGTTTCGGCCGCGTCACGCTCGGCTTCCATTTCCTCGCGGACTTCGGCGAATACATCTTCCATACTTTCGTAGGCTTCAGCACCTGCCTTGCGGAATTCATCAAAGGCCACGGCACCTGTGCGCATGCCTGCACGAACAATGGGTCGCCCGGCACGTCCAAGCGCTGCAGCAACGCCCGGGACCAACATCACAGCACCGACCGCAACGGCCGCTCCGAGTAAAAAGCTTTTGTTCATCGCGAAGCTCCTACCAGGAAGGAAAACAAGTGATACATTGAGAGACTAAGGGTCGTTTCCGAAGCCTGCAATCGATAATTGTTTTTTTGGGTTTCTCCCCAACTGAACCGTCTTGCGACAGCATGGCAGAATCATATTCGTCGAGTGCTTCAATGCCCGGTTCCGAAACAAA
>JASFFN010000304.1:0-3840 GCA_050124275.1 Roseobacter sp.
ACCGTGCAGGTTCAGATCGTCGATCTGCTACGCGCGCTGCAGAAGAAACATGGGCTCGCCTACATCTTCATCAGTCATGATCTGCGTGTGGTCCGGGCCATGTCCCATAACGTCGTGGTCATGAAACGCGGGGACGTTGTCGAAGCCGGCGCGGTCGAACAGGTGTTCGAAGCGCCGCGGCACGCGTACACGAAAAGTCTTTTGGCGGCAGCCGGCTAGATCGCCGAGGCGTGTCCCGCGTTGGACATGTCATAAGCATCGAAGTGACGCGCGATGATCCGCGTGAGCGGCTCTCCGTCAGGCTTGATGACAAACTTTTTCTGGTCAAGGTCGACGAGATCACCAAAGGTGTCGGCGGCGCTGTGAAGCAACGCGCTGATGTGATTTTCCCGATCGGGAAAGCTTGCAACCAGTTCGCCGATATCGACAGCAAAGTCGCACATGATCGCTTCGATCAGACGCCCGCGCAATTTGTCCTCGGCCGTGAAGACATGCCCGCGCACCGTAGCGAGTTCATCCGCCCGGATGGACTTGGTGTAGCCTGACGTTGCGGGGTTGTTCTGTGCGTAGCCTTGCGGGAAACGCGAAATCGCGGAGGCCCCGAGGCCGATGAGAACGTCCGCCGGCTCGTCCGTGTATCCCTGGAAATTACGGCGCAGTTTCCCGGTCTTGGCGGCAACCGCCAGCGGGTCGTGCGGCACGGCGAAATGGTCGATGCCGATCTGGCGGTACCCGTCCCATTCAAAGAGCTGGCGTGCCGTCTCGAACAACTGCAGGCGCACTTCCGGCGCGGGCAGGGCATCGGAGGGGATCAGCGACTGGCGTCTCGCCATCCAGGGGACGTGTGCGTAGCCATAGAGTGCAACGCGGTCCGGGCTGAGTGTCAGGAGTTTCTGAACGCTGGCGGCGATCTTTTCGGTTGTCTGATGCGGCAATCCGAAAAGAATGTCGGTATTCAGCGATCCAATACCTGATGCGCGCAGCATGTCTGCCGCATTGCGCGTGACATCGAAACTTTGCAGGCGGCCAATCGTGGTCTGAATCTCGTCATCGAAATCCTGCACGCCGATCGAGGCGCGGGTCATGCCGGCGGCAGCCAGTGCATCCACGCGCGATTGATCCACTTCGTTGGGATCGATCTCCACGGAAAATTCTCCGCCTTTCGCAAGCGGGGCGAGTTCACCGATAGCGCCGGCGAGATCCGCAATCATGGCCGCGTCGAGCAAGGTCGGTGTGCCGCCGCCCCAATGGACACGGCTCAGGCTGACGCCTTCCGGCAACAACTCTGCCAAAAGCTTGATTTCGCGTTTTAATGTGGACAGATAGATAATGACTGGGTCATTACTGGAGGTGCCTTGAGTGCGGCAGGCGCAGAACCAGCACAACCGTCGGCAAAATGGTATGTGCAGATACAGCGAAATGCGGCTTCCGGGGGGTATCGCGGTGATCCACTCTCGCGTGTTGGCGCTTGTGGTATCCGCCGAGAATTGCGGTGCGGTGGGATAGCTCGTATAACGCGGAACCTTCGCGTCGAACAGTCCCATTCTGGCGAGTTTGGATGTCATGCTCATGGGGACTGGATAGGGACTTGAGTGTAAGGTATCCTTGACATGGATCAAAGGCGGAGACTTTTCGATGCAAGATTTGACAGTGCCGAATATGAATATGACCGACTGCGTCGATTGTCCGATCCGCCATCGGGCGGTATGTGCCCGGTGTGACGCGCGCGAACTCGCACTGCTCGAGGATATCAAATACTATCGAAGCTTTGCCGCCGGTCAGACGATCATGTGGTCCGGCGACCGTATGGACTTCGTGGCATCCGTCGTTTCCGGCGTCGCCTCGCTGACGCAGACCATGGAAGACGGCCGCACACAGATGGTGGGTTTGCTGCTACCCTCGGATTTTGTCGGCCGTCCCGGTCGTGAAGCCGCAACATACACGGTAACCGCCACAACCGATCTGGTGATGTGCTGTTTCCGCCGCAAACCATTTGAGCAGATGATAAACTCTACGCCGCACATCGCACATCGCCTGCTTGAGATGACGCTTGACGAACTTGATGCCGCGCGCGAGTGGATGCTGGTGCTGGGGCGCAAGACCGCGCGGGAAAAAATCGCGAGTCTTCTGGCAATTATTGCCCGCCGGGATGCCATTCTTGCCAAAAACGCGAAAGCGAACAGTCTCGCCTTTGATTTGCCTCTGACCCGTGAAGCGATGTCCGATTATCTTGGGCTGACGCTCGAAACCGTGAGCCGCCAGATTTCAGCGTTGAAAAAGGACCGGGTGATCGCTCTCGAGGGCAAACGCCGCATCCTTGTGCCTGACATGGACCGTCTCATGGACGAAGCAGGAGACGACAGCGACGGCGGCTTCCTGAGTTGACGCCGCCGCTGCCGCTGTTTCGCTAGTGCGCCATCAACACGGGAACCTGGCTGTGTTGCAGCATTTCCCTTGTCGCTCCCCCCAGCACAGCTTCGCGAAACCGCGAATGGCCATATCCTCCCATCACGAGCATATCCGAGCCTGTCTCGGTGACGTGCTGACTTAGCCTTTCGCTTATTCTCAGACCCTGTCTGGTTATCACCTGAATGTCGCTTTTAATTCCGTGCCGCGACAGAAAAACCGCAAGCGCGCCCCCCGGATCGGATCTTTCAGGTCCGGTTTCCGGCGGGTCGACGATCGCGATGTGAACCGCCGATGCTTTCTGCAACAGCGGGATGGACGCGCGCACTGCCCGCATCGCTTCGGCGCTTTCGTTCCATCCAATGGTGATCGTGTCGGGACGCGGTGTCGCGTCGCCTCGTGGGACCACGATTACCGGGCAATCCGCTTCGAACAGCAGGCCTTCGAGAACAAGGCTGTCCGCAGCCGAACAGTTCTCGGCATAGGGCAGGCCCACGATCGCGATATCGGCGAATCGCGCCGGTATCGCGACGGTCCTGCCCACGCCCGCAGCCGCAGCAATTGAGTTGATGACATCCCATCGCAAATTCGTTGATTGCAGGTAATCGCGCACGCCGCTTTGTATCTCGGCAGCGCGCGCATGGGCTTCTTCAATGGCCGCATGCATGACGACCGCGTTGGAACCAATTTCGTAGTAGGTGCTCGGCGTCCGGTCGATGCCCAGCGACAGTACCTCGAGATGCGCGTCCTGCGCTTCAGTCATTGCGGCGGCAAAAGCAAGGGCGGGTGAACTTTCGTCAAAGGCTGTGATTGCCGTGAAGATTGTCTTGAAAGACATGCTCCGGTCCTTTCGCGACGGTAGATATGCGTCATTCTAGCGCGGGCCAGAAACCTATCCCTTGATCCTTGTCAGCCAAAAACGCCGAAGCTCTTGATTTAGATCAATGTGCCGCCCTCTGCCGCGCGCGAGAAGGTTTGGCATAACCAACAGAATTGCGCGGGGGGAGTCCGTCTCGCGCAAAGCCAGACGGAAGGGACACCGTAAAATGAACAGCGGAACGATGAATTACGCAAAGCTGATAGGCCTCGGCCTGATCACGCTTTTTGCGATGATCGCGGCGAGTTACGCCCGCGATCTTGCCTATCAGGTTCATATGCTAATCTTCATGCTGGTTGCGGGCGGCCTGTTTTTGGTCACTCTGCGCAACACAGATGAGCCTGCGAAACCGATTGCCAAGGACGAATACTTTGACAGCGTGATCCGTGCAGGCGTGATCGCGACCGCGTTCTGGGGCGTCGTGGGTTTCCTGGTTGGCATCGTGATCGCCTTCCAGCTGGCCTATCCGGCTCTGAATTTCGAATGGGCACAAGGCTACGCCAACTTCGGCAGGCTGCGTCCGCTGCACACTTCTGCGGTAATTTTTGCATTTGGCG
>JASFFN010000305.1:0-3838 GCA_050124275.1 Roseobacter sp.
GCCCCGGATCGGGCGAGGAGGAGTTTGAGAACTACCTTTTCATGCGCGAGAACCCCCGTGGCGTGCATTTCGAGCGCTGGCGTCACGCATACGGGTGCGGCAAATGGTTTCATGCGGCGCGCTGCACCACGACTCTCGAAGTGTTCGGCACCTATCCCGCGCAGACACTGGAGCCGCCCGAAGAGCTTCGCGTCAGAATCAGCGAGAAAAGGCCTGGATGGTCATGGAGGGCGTTCAAATGAGCACACGTCTTTCAACGGGCGGTCGTCTGCTGAACAGGGAAAAACCGCTGCGCTTCACCTTCAACGGCCGGAGTTTCGACGGGTTCGAAGGCGACACGCTGGCCTCGGCGCTGCTGGCCAACAACCAGATGCTGGTCGGGCGATCCTTCAAATACCACCGCCCGCGCGGTGTTGTGGCTTCGGGGCCGGAAGAACCCAACGGCCTCGTGAACATGGGGCAGGGCGGCAGGTTCGAGCCCAATCAGCGGATCACCACCACCGAGCTTTTTGACGGACTGGAAGCGGCAAGCCAGAACCACTGGCCCAGCCTCGAATTCGATGTCGGCGCCATCAACAGCAAGCTGGCGCGGTTCCTGCCCGCGGGCTTTTACTACAAGATGTTCATACACCCGCGCCCCTTCTGGAAGTACATCTATGAACCCTTCATCCGCCAGTCGGCGGGGCTGGGCAAAGCGCCGGAAGAGGTGGATGCGGATACCTACGAGCACTTTTATTACTTCTGCGACCTGCTGGTCATCGGCGGCGGGGTTGCGGGCCTTCAGGCGGCGCTGACGGCCGCGAAAAGTGGCGCGAAGGTTCTGCTGATAGAACAGACCGCGCATTGGGGTGGCCGCGCGGTCGTGGATGGAGGAAACATCGACGGCCAGCCCGTGGAAGGGTTCGTGGAACAAACAATTTCCGAACTGAAAACGATGGACAACGTCACCCTGCGCACCCGCATGATGGGGGCGGGCGTTTACGATCACGGGTATGTTCTGGGATACGAGCAGCTGCGTGATCACGCGCCGCAAGACCCGGGACCGCGCCATCGCCTTTGGCGCATTCGCGCCGCTCATATCATCACCGCGACAGGGGCGATCGAGCGGCCGCTGTCCTTTGCGGGGAATGATATACCCGGGGTCATGCTCGCCTCGGCGGTGCGCGATTATCTGGTGAGTTTCGGTGTTTCGATTGGTCGGCGAACGGTGGTCGTGACGAACAATGATGACGCCTATCGTACCGCGTTTGCCCTGAAGGAAGCCGGCCTTGATGTTCCCGCGATCCTTGATGCCCGCGATGCCGATGCGCCGTCTGCAGCAAAGCAGCGCGCCGACGAGTTGGGGATCACGGTTATGCGGGGCCATGCCGTGGCCAAGGTGAAAGGCAGCAGGAAGGTAGAGGGCGTCTCGGTTTGCCTGCAGGAGGGCTCTGGCAACGTTGTGAAGGAGATTGCGTGCGATGCGGTTGCGATGTCCGGCGGTTGGTCGCCGGTGGTTCACCTCTGGTCGCACTGTGGCGGGAAACTGCTGTGGGACGAGGCACAGGCATGTTTCAGCCCCGATCCGGACAAAGCGCCGACCGGCGATGCGGGACAGCCCTTTGTCACCGCCGCTGGTGCCGCAAACGGCATGTTCCGGCTGGCGGACATCCTTGAAGATGCACAGACCGCTTGCCGGAGTGCCGCCGCGCAGATCGGAGTCAAATTGGCCGCGTCGAAAACGCCCAGCGTTGACCGTGAAGAAGAAGCGCCGATGGCACCGGTCTGGCTGATGCCGGCTGGCGCGGACGTGAAGCTCCGGAACAAGGCCTGGCTCGACTTTCAGAACGACGTGAAAGTGTCCGACGTGCAGCTGGCGGCGCGGGAAGGCTTCGAATCCGTCGAGCATGCCAAGCGTTACACCACTCTGGGGATGGCGACAGATCAAGGAAAACTCAGCAATATCAATGGTCTCGCTATCCTGTCGGATGCGCTGGATCGTCCGATCCCGCAGACCGGCACGACGACGTTCCGCCCGCCCTATACGCCGATCTCGATGGGCGCGATTGGCGGCGAGGCGCGCGGCGCGGTCTTTCAGCCGCTGCGCCGCACGCCGATGCACGACTGGCACGAGGCGCATGGCGCGGATTGGGAACCTGTCGGCCATTGGCGCAGGCCCTATGCCTTCTTACGGGACGGGGAGCGGGTCAAGGATGCCGTCAACCGCGAAGTGTTGAACACGCGCGAAAATCTCGGGCTGCTCGACGCCTCGACGCTGGGCAAGATCATCGTGAAAGGGCCGGATGCCCCGCGCTTTCTCGACATGATGTACACCAACATGATGTCGACCCTGAAGCCGGGCAAATGCCGCTATGGCCTGATGTGCTCCGAAAACGGGTTTCTGATCGATGACGGCGTGGTCGCGCGCATCGACGAGGAGACTTACCTCTGCCACACGACCACCGGGGGCGCCGAGCGGATTCACCAGCACATGGAGGAATGGCTGCAGACCGAATGGTGGGACTGGCAGGTCTATGTGGCCAATGTGACCGAGCAATATGCGCAGGTGGCCGTTGTCGGGCCAAACGCGCGGAAGCTTCTGGAAAAACTGGGCGGCATGGATGTCTCGAAAGAGGCGCTCGGTTTCATGGAGTGGGCGGATGGCGGGATCGGCGGGTTCGATGCGCGCGTCTACCGCATTTCTTTCTCGGGAGAGCTGAGCTTTGAAATCGCGGTGCCCGCGGGTCAGGGGCTGGCCTTCTGGGAGGCACTCATGGCCGCTGGCGAAGAGTTCGGTGTGATGCCCTACGGCACCGAGGCGCTGCACATCATGCGCGCGGAGAAAGGGTTCATCATGATCGGCGACGAAACCGACGGCACCGTGATCCCGCAAGACCTTGGCCTGCACTGGGCGATTTCGAAGAAGAAAGACGATTTTCTGGGCAAACGCGCGCAGGAACGCACGCACATGACCGACCCCAAGCGCTGGAAACTGGTCGGGCTCGAGACGCTCTCGGGCTCGGTCATACCCGACGGCGCTTATGCGGTGGGCGAGGGCAAAAACGCCAATGGCCAGCGCAACGTGATCGGGCGCGTGACCTCGACCTATTACTCGCCGACGCTTGATCGCGGTATCGCCATGGGGCTGGTATTGAACGGACCGGACCGGATGGGTGAGATACTCGAATTCCCCGGCACCAAAGGCGCGACCTTCAGAGCCCGGATCGTTGATCCCGTCTTTTACGACAAGGAGGGGGAGAAGCAGAATGTCTGAACCCGTAACTGCCCTGAATGGAGCAACTTTCTCCGACGGTATCGCCGACGTGACGGAAGCGCCGATACAGGGAATGATTACGTTGCGCGGCGACCTGTCCTTGCCGGCCGTGCGCAAAGCCGTGGCCGCCGTTGCCTCGGCCGACGTGCCCGGCCCCGGTCAGGCAAATATCACGGGGGACACCGGCGTCGCCTGGATGAGCCCGGACGAGCTTCTCGTCCTGTGTCCCTATCACGACGTTCACAGCGCCCTTGCCAGCCTGCAGACTGCTCTCGGCGAATCACACGCGCTTGCCGTCAATGTCTCGGATGCCCGCGCGTCGTTTCGCATAGCGGGCCGCTACGCCCGCGAGGTTCTGGGTAAACTCTGCCCCGTGAATTTCGCGCCGGACGCTTTCGGCACGCACACGTTCCGCCGCACGCGCATGGCCCAGGTGCCCGCTGCGGTCTGGCTAAGCGCTGAAGACACCTTCCAGATCGTCTGTTTTCGAAGTCAGGCGCAGTATGTCTTCGATTTGCTCAGAACCGCTGCGCAGCAGGGCTCGGAGGTCAACGTCTTTCGAACGAGGCCGCTGCACGCCTGACG
>JASFFN010000306.1:0-3827 GCA_050124275.1 Roseobacter sp.
AAGACATCACGAAGGTAATCGGTGGCGCCCGTCATTTTTGTTCCCGTTGGGTATCTGCTCTTTTGCCGCAGACTCCCATACTAGGGACTCATGAACAAGTCTTATCCGGACCTTTCAGTCCCGACCAGCGCACCGGCGGAACGCTCAAAAGAAAAATGCAGCGTTGTTGCGCAGTATGATTTCGAGAACAAAGACGCCCAACAAGACAACCAGCGGTGCCAGGTCAATCCCGCCCATTGGTGGAAGAATACGGCGGACCGGGCCGTAAACAGGCTCTAACAAGCGGTTCAAGCTGTACCAAATCTGCGCGACGAATTGCTGGCGGGTGTTGAGGACCTGAAAGTTGATGAGCCAGCTCATGATGACATGGGCAAATATGAAGAACTTGGCAACGCCAAGCAAAAGCATCAGAATTTGGAACAGAGATTGCATCGCGAAAACCTTTCCTTGCGCCATGCCCAAGTAAGCAAGCAAATGCGAAAGGGCAAGTCGCTGCCATGGACCGGTCCTGTGCAAACCTTCGCTTGCCTGATGCCCCAAGGCCTGATTAGCTGGATCAAAAGGTCGGCAGGCAAAAATGAGCACCACGGGCAGGCGCATTTGGGGTTGGTATTTTTTCGAATGGGCAAGCCAGCCCTACAGCACCTTGCTGCTCACCTTCATATTCGGTCCCTATTTTGCGCAAACCGCCGCGGACGCCCTCATCGCGCAAGGTTCGGAGACTGAAACGGCGCGGGCGCAGGCGCAGGCGTACTGGGGATATGGCCTGACCACGGCGGGTATCGTTATCGCTCTTCTTGCCCCGGTGCTTGGCGCAGTGGCGGACAGCACCGGGCGGCGAATGCCCTGGATCCGGCTGTTCTCCTGTCTCTATGTGTTGGGGTCCGGCGCGCTTTGGTGGACCGCGCCCGAAGGGTTTTCCGTGTTCTGGGCGCTTTTCTTTTTCGGCGTTGGCCTGATCGGCATGGAATTCGCGACGATATTCACGAACTCTTATCTGCCCGAACTGCACGAAAACAAAAATGAGCGGGGCCGTATTTCCGGGTCCGGCTGGGGCTTTGGCTATCTGGGGGGCGTATCGGCGCTGGTCCTGATGCTCGTGTGCTTTCAGGCCGGTGACAACGGCCTGACCATTGCCGGTGTAGCACCATTGTTTGGACTTGATCCCGCGACCGGAGCGGACACCCGCATTGTCGGACCGTTAACCGCGTTATGGTTTGTTGTCTTCATGGTCCCGTTTTTTTTGTTCACTGAAGATGCCAGCGGTACGAGGGCAAATCTGCTCGCGATCAAGCGGAGCATTGCGGAACTTCTGACGACCATCAGGAGCCTGCCACGGAATTCCTCGCTCTTCGCGTACCTGGGATCGTCGATGTTCTACCGGGATGCCCTGAACGGTATGTACACCTTTGGCGGTATCTACGCGTTGGGCGTTCTGAACTGGTCCATCATGGAAATCGGCGTATTTGGGCTGCTAGCTGCGGTCAGTGGCGCGGTTTTCTGCTGGGTCGGCGGGCGTATGGACCGACGTTTTGGCCCCATGCCGGTTATCGTCTTCTGTTGCATCGTTCTGATCCTGACCGCGGGACTGATCCTGTCGCTGACGCCTGTATCGGTTTTGGGGATAGGGTTGGCAGAGGGCTCGCCGCTGCCGGACATCATCTTTTACGTCGCGGGAGCGCTCATCGGGGCAGCCGGTGGCGCATTGCAGTCCGCGTCGCGCACGATGATGACGCATCAGGCCAATCCCGACCGGATGACCGAGGCTTTCGGCCTCTATGCCCTTTCGGGAAAGGCGACGACATTTCTGGCACCCGCCGCCATTGCGATTGTCAGCGATCTGACCAATAGCCAAAGAATGGGCATCACCCCGATTATCGTACTTTTTGTACTGGGATTAATGCTATTGTTATGGGTGAAGCCGAAAGGAGATTTCGCGTGAAATACAATATGATTGCATCTTGTGTGAGCCTGATTGCCCTGCTTGCGGCTTGCGTGGACTCTCCCCCAGCCAATACGACGCAAACGATCCAGCCCACCATCAGCACGTCCGGGCACAAGGACAGTCTCAAGCCCGCCAAACAACTGTTCGGGGCCGAACGGGTCGCGTCGCAAAGCACGCCGGCGCCCTACGGAAGCTATGCCAAGGGCTGCGTTGCCGGGGCCGCGCAACTGGCCGAGACAGGACCCACGTGGCAGGCGATGCGCCTGTCGCGCAATCGCAACTGGGCCCATCCCGAAACGGTGGACTATATCGAGGATCTCAGCCGCGTGGCGGCGCGACAACCCGGATGGAACGGTCTCTACGTCGGAGATCTGAGCCAGCCTCGCGGCGGACCGATGCTGACCGGCCACGCCAGTCACCAGATCGGCCTGGATGCCGATATCTGGTTGCGGCCCGCGACCAACCTGAAACTCTCCGTCGCCGAGCGCGAAAACATCTCATCGATTTCGCTGCGCAAGAACAATGGGGCCTTCGTCAACGAAAACTGGACGCCGGCGCATGAGCAGATCCTGAAAGCGGCGGCGTCGGATCCCCGTGTCGCACGCATTTTCATCTTTCCGGGCGCCAAGGTTCAACTGTGCAAATCGGCGACCGGAGACAGATCTTGGCTGCGCAAGATCAGGCCGTGGTACGGGCATCACTACCATTTTCATGTACGGCTCGCCTGTCCCGCGGGCGCGCGCGGTTGCGTGGATCAGGCGCCGCCCCCTCCGGGAGACGGATGCGCGGATGCGCAGGCGTGGGTAAACAATATTCTGTTCCCTCCGCCCCCCGATCCGGATGCCAAACCGCCGAAGCCGAGGCGCGAGATTCTGTTAGGGGACCTGCCTGTTCAATGCGCCGCCGTTTTGCAATCCCGCTGATTGCAAGTCTTGGGATCGCACCGTGGATCTGGTTCTATCCCGAACCCGCGCCGCCGACCCAAAGCGCCACTTTGTCGTCCGTCGTGGATATCTCGGGCGGCGAGGATTGGAGCGGTGGCCTGTCCGGGATCGAACTGGCATCTGATGGATTAACATTTCTGCTCATCAGCGATCGCGGCTACGTCGCGCGGGGAATGCTGAACAGGCGCAATGGCGCGATCACCGATATCGAAAGTGTTGACGCAAGGGAACTCGTAGAACCGCTCGTCGATGAGCGGGATTTTCCAAACACTGACGCGGAAGGCATGGCTTTGGATGCGTCCGGTGTCCTCTACGTCTCTTTTGAGCACATCCACCGGGTTTTGGCTTATGACAACTGGGGCAGCACCCCGTATGAACCCGCCTACACGCGCGCATGGCGTGCGCTGTCGAAAAACCGGGGGCTGGAGGCATTGGCGGTCTCGGCGGATGGCGCCCTTTTTGCCATACCGGAGCATATCAACCGGGGGGCATCTGAGGCATTGGTCTATCGGCGGATACCCGGCGAAGACTGGACACAGGCATTTACCATACCAGTTGATCCAGAGTTCGCCCCCGTCGGCGCAGACTTCGGACCGGACGGGAAGCTTTATCTTCTCGAGCGGGCCATCTACCCTTTTGGTTTCTACAGCCGCGTGCGCGTTATGACGGTTGAAATGGAGGGTGTCAGCGGCATTGAAACCGTCTTGCAAACAAGGCTCGGTACCCATGGGAACCTGGAAGGGCTTTCGGTCTGGCAGGATCCGGCAGGACAGATACGTCTGACAATGGTTTCCGACGACAATTACCTGCCCTTCATGCGCAGTCAGCTTGTCGAATATGTTCTGGTCGACAGGGTTGCCTTACCGGTCGATTAGGCCTAAGCACCGCGCGTCGGTCCAGATGTCCGACCAAGTGCCGCACCCTTGTCAAAACGGATC
>JASFFN010000307.1:0-3817 GCA_050124275.1 Roseobacter sp.
CGGCAGGCGCATTCCCGCAAGAGCAGCCACCTGACCGGAGCGGCCTGCCGTGACGATAGCGACTTTCCTGGCCCGGATGGCGCCCCGCGTGGTTTGCACGCCCTGCACCACACCGTCTTTGATGTCTATACCGGTCACTTCACAATTCTGGATCAGGTCGACACCGCGCTGGTCGGCGCCGCGCGCATACCCCCATGCGACCGCATCGTGACGCGCCGTCCCGCCGCGCGGGTGCAATAACCCGCCGTAAACGGGGAAACGCGCGTTGTCGAAGTCGAGATACGGCAGATGCTTTCGCACGCCTTCGCGGTCCAGAAGCACCGCATCGTCGCCCTGTGCGTGCATCGCATTGCCGCGCCTGACGAAAGCGTCCCGCTGCCCGTCGGAATGAAAGAGGTTGATGAGTCCGCGCTGCGAATGCATCACATTGTAGTTCAGTTCCTGCTCGAGCCCCTCCCACAGTTTCAGGGAGTGGCTGTAAAACTCCGAGTTTCCGGGGAGAAAGTAATTGGCGCGGACGATGGTCGTGTTCCGCCCGATGTTTCCGCTGCCGATGTAGCCTTTTTCAAGAACCGCGATATTCGTCATGCGGTGGTTCTTGGCAAGATAATAGGCGGTTGAAAGCCCATGCCCGCCACCGCCGATGATCACCGCGTCATATTCGGCTTTGGGCGAAGGATCACGCCACTGAGGTTTCCAGCCCGCATTGCCGGACAGGCCTTCCCACAAAACCCGCAATCCTGAAAATTGCATCCACCACTCCCGTACACCGAAACGGCTGCACCTCACGCGCCAAATCCTACCAACGCTTCGGGAAACTGAACACACCAAAAACAACATGATGCGTCGTTTTTAGAAGAAAGCATTGGGGTAATACGCCGATTTTTTCCGGATGCGTGTCGCGAAATGAAACCTGGAAAAGACACGAGCGGAACCGCTGCTTCGGCGGCAACTGTAAGGTTGTGATGCAGTTGCTTGAACTGTGCCAACGGTTTGCTTCGCAATGCGCCGGGCAAAGGTCAGATCCAGTGAGGTGAACTTAAATTTGCCGCATTCCGAGCAAGTGAGAGCCACAATTCTCTTTTAAGGAAGAACGGTGGGGGCGCGGTCAGAGTCGATGACCTGTGGATTGAGGTGCTCAAGTTGAATGCTCGCGACAATAAAAAAGGCCGTTTTCGAAACGTGAGCCGTTTTTGCCACGACGAGGATGGCAGCTATACCATCGAATTCGTCATCTGGATGCCGATCTTCGCCATCCTGCTGGCGATTGTCATGAACCTGTCGATGATTTTCTACTACGAGTCCCAAATGCTGCGCGTTGTTCAGGATGCAACGCGCGCCTTTGCGCTGGGTCGGTTTGTCGTCACGCAAGACTCGCCCCCCGCTGACGAGCAGGCCGAGCAATACATCCTCAACAACCTCGCGTTTACCGGGGCCAATCTGACCGTGGATGTTAACACGGGTAACGGTAGCAGCGGGATCGGGGTCGTGCAGACCGTGGTCTCGACCAATGCCGCCGAACTGATGCCGTTCAACCTGATGCGCGGCGCTTTCGACGGCATCCCCATCGGTGTTTCCACCCAATACATAATAGAGTTTTGATATGGACCTCATGAACACAAAAACACCCGTTCAACAGTTTCTTGCGGAAGAAGATGGCGCCGCAACGCCCTTCGCCATATTCCTCGCTTGCATTTTCATCGTCATCGGCGGCCTTGCGGTCGACTTCAACAAAGCCGTGTCAGAGCGCACGCAGATGCAGCTTGCGACGGACAGCGCCGCACATGCAGCGCTTTATTCGTGGGAATTTAACGAACCTTACGAAGCAACCGACGTCGCCATGCAGACGATCACGGGCATGCTGCCGGACGCGGCCTATCGCAACGCATTGCTGGAAAACGATATCGAGTACGGCTACTGGGACCCCGCGACCGAGACATTCACGGTTGACCCGACATTCGTGGAAGACAAAAACATCGAATTGCGCAGCGCCGTGCGCGCGACAGCACAGCTCGAGCCCGGCCGCCTGAACGAATCCCGCAACATCTTTCTCGCCATGATCGGGCAGGACACATTCACCATTCGCACCCAGACGATCTATGCGACCTATTACCCCGGCTGTTTCACCGAAGGCTTCGTCGCAGACGATGTAGTCGACATGCAGTCGAACAGCCTGTATCTCGACGGCTTTTGCGTACACTCCAACAAATACGTGAGCCTCAACCAGAACAACTTCTTTGAAACGGGCACGGTCGTATCAATGCCCGACACCGGTGATCTGGACATCCCCTCCTCCGGCTTTGAAATGAATGAGGGCTTGAGGGCCGCCTTGCGTCGAGGCGGCTACCGCCTGCGCCTCCTCGCACAAATGGAGGATATGTATGAAGCGCTCTACGCAGGTGAAATGTATTATAGAAACATGGAACTGACCGGCATGGCGGGCGTGACCGAAGTGCGCTTGCCGCTGTACCCCCTGGAGATCGGCGGGAATGGCAATAATGCGGGCGTCACCGAAGAAGACGTAATGGATGCCATCGCTGCGATGGAAAATGACAACAACGAAACGCTGATGAACAGTTTGCCGCGCATGAGCAGCAGTGACACCGGCAAGAAGACGGTAACGCCGATGCACTTCAAGCCGCGCAACCGCATTTTCCGCGCCGATTGTTCCGGCAACGGTGACATCACCTTGACTGCCGGCCATTACGAAGACTTCGTGCTGGTGACCGAATGCCCGATCAATTTCGCCAATGGCGTTGTGCTTGACGGCGTGCTGATCGCGACCGAAGCGGATGTGAATGGATCGCACGTCCAGATCGGCATGGACGACAGCTGCGATTCCGAAGGCAATGCGGGTATCTGGACGATGGGCAGTTTCCGCGTCGCCTCCGGCATGGAAGCCTATGGCGCACAGATCCTCGCCTGGGGGGACGTGGAGTTTGCGGCCGACCCAGATGGGGTCGAAGGCATATCTGTCATCGCCTACGGCAAGATCGACGGCACCAGTGAAGGACAGGTGGGGTACTGCAACGGTGCCGGCTTGGAAAATTTCGTCGGCGCTGCATACTTCCGCATGGTGAGATGACGAAAAACCTCACAGTCTGAATAAAGGGCGCGCTGGCGGGCGCGCCCTTTTCCGTTTCAAAGCCCCTTGGCCTTGTAGCTGGCGGCCACCCTTTCGATCGCCACCAGATAGGCGGCGGTGCGCAGATCGACCACGTCGTCGCGCGCGTGCCAGACCTCCGCCATCGACTGATAGGCTGTGCGCATCGTGTCATCGAGCCCCGAACGGACCAGTTCCAGTTCGTCCGCACCGCGCAGGTATCTGGTCTTGAAGTCCGGGCTCAATTGCCATTTGAGATGCTCGTCGCGGGACAATCGTTCCAGTTCGTTGATCAGCAACTGATGCCGCGATTCCTCCTGCCGCCGCTGCATCCGTCCAAAACGGATATGGCTGAGGTTCTTGACCCACTCGAAGTAGCTTACGGTTACACCGCCGGCATTGGCGTACAGATCCGGGATGATCACCGTCCCGTTTTCGCGCAGGATTTCGTCGGCACCTGCCGTCACCGGCCCGTTGGCCGCCTCGATGATGAGCGGCGCTTGCACCCGCCGGACGTTTTGCAAATTGATGACCCCTTCCAAAGCCGCCGGAATCAGGATGTCGCAGGCCTCTTCGAGCACCGTCTGCCCGTCCGCCACCTGATGGCGGTCGGAATACCCCGCGATCCCGCCATGCTTGGTGATCCAGGCGCGGATCTTTTCGACGTCAAGCCCCATTGGATCATAGAGTGCGCCGTCATGCTCGATGATGCCG
>JASFFN010000308.1:0-3813 GCA_050124275.1 Roseobacter sp.
GGCCAGCCGGCAGGGATTTTCCCTGTTTCGGGTCGGGTTCCAAGGCGCGGGACAATGCAGTTGCCTCAAACGGGAAAGGCCGACAGCCTGAACGGCGTGCATGGCAAGCAAAGCCTGGCCGAGCGGATGACCCGCGCCATGTTCGAAGCCGCGCGCCCGGTCTGCGGTGTGATCCTTGCCGTGATCTGTCCCTATCCGACCGGCTGCAAATCCCTCAGGTCAGTCCCATCAGGGCCGCGTCAAAGGGATAGCTCGTCAGGTTCTCGTACCCGTCTTCCGTAATCAGCACCTGATCCTCGAGCTTGATCGAGAAATCGGCACCTTCCTCGCTGACGAGTACTTCGACGCAGAGCGTCATGCCGGGCTCCAGCGGATAGTCGTAAGCGCCTTCCACCGCGCGGTCAGGGTAGGCGACAAGCGGCCATTCATCGCAGAGGCCAACCCCGTGCATGAGGCAGCCATATTTCTGTTTCTGGAACCTGGCGTCGAGCACGTGGGTATTCGCGGTCAATTCCGGGATCATGACGCCGGGTTTGAGCATTTCCATGTTTTGCCGTATGTGCTCCACCCCGTGCTGCATGGCGTAGATCATGTCCGGGCGCGGTTTGCGGTCGCCGATCCACCAGCTGCGAGACACGTCCGTGCATATGCCATAAGCGCCGATCAGGTCCGTATCAAAGGAGATGATCTCGTTTTGCTGGCAGACCCGCGGGCCGCATTCCTGAAACCAGGGATTCGATCTCGGGCCGGATGCCAGCAGGCGGGTTTCGATCCACTCGCCGCCCCGACGGACGTTTTCCGCATGCAGCACCGCCCAGATATCGTTTTCGCAGGTCACGCCGTCGCCTACGTTGGCGCGGGCGAAATCCTCCATTTTGCGCATGGCGACTTCGCAGGCATGAACGGAGCAGCGCATGGCGCGAATTTCATCCGGGCCTTTGACGGACCGGGCTTTCTCGGTGACCTCTTCGCCTTCCATCACGGTGAACCCCTGCGCTTCGAGCGCGCGCAGGGCGTGCAGCATCGGCTTGTCCACCGCGAGGCGCTTCAGGCCCGGCGCATGTTCGGCCAGCAACCCCCGTACCTCGTTTGCAAAGCTGTCCGCCGCGACATCGACCTTGTCGCCCCGGTCGAAGTAGAACAGATCCGCGCCCGAACGCTGCTCGCGCACCAGCGGGTTGAATTTGCTGAGAAAGGGTGCGTTCTTGTAATCCCACATCACCATGTAGCCATCGGCGCAGACCAGCGTCGCGCGAAACGGATTGTGGGTGTTCCAAAGCTGCATGTTCGTGCTGTCGGTGGCGTAGCGGATGTTGAGTGGATCGAACATCAGAAGCCCCGCGTAATCCCGGGCTACGACATGCTCGGTCAGCCGCTTGTGCCGGTGGGCGCGCATGGCCGACAGGTCAGGCAATTCAAGCCCGGCTGCCTGCCATTCCGCAAAGGCCAGCTGTGTGGGGCCGATCTCCACCCGGTCCATGTCATTTGGCGATCCATCCCCGAGGCTGTGGTCTCTCGTCGGGTCGATCTTGCGGGTGTCCCGGAAGTGTGTGTTCATGGGGTGAGACTTTCACTTTTTCTCAGAATGGAGCTTTCCAGCATTGACGCAGGCCTTGTTGTACAATCCCGACACGATGGCGTGTCGTTTTTTGCCGACACTTCGGCTTGGGGGATCACTTTGCAGAAAGTGACGGAAATTCTGCACGAAGTTATGCCGTCAGATCTGCAGGCCGACGCGCCGTTGCCGGGTGTGCGCCCGTTATCGGATGGCCACTGGCTGTGCGTTGATGAAGCCTATGCCGCGCAAATGGCTTATCGCCGTGCCCTGATTTCGCGCAGGCCACAGGATGTCATCTGGCAGGCGGACGACGCGCGGGAGGCTGTTGCAGAGCTGTACGACGCGGCGCTCGATCTGCTGCCGGACATCGGATTCACGGTCACGGCCACGCATATCATGTGTCCGGACGGGACAAGGATCGTCCGGACGGAAGAAGGCGCCTTGCATACCCTTGGCAGGGTTGTGCAGGAGGATCTGTGCATCATGCAGAAAAAGGGCGACGAGCATGTGCTGACCGCCGCCGTGCTTTGCTTTCCCGCCAGTTGGACGCTTGCGGAAAAAGCCGGGCGTCCGCTCAGCGCGATCCACAAACCTGTCGAGGAATATGACGCAGACCTCTCGAAACGCGTGCAGCGCCTGTTTGACGGCGTGCAGGCGGGGCGGCCGCTCTGGCGCAACAACATGGTCTGGTATGACAATCCCGATCTTTTTCAACCGCGCTCGGAAACCGAGCCGCATCGCCTTGTCCCGCAGTATGACAGGGCAGCCTACAGGCGCGCCGAGCGGCAGTGCATCGTGCGCCTGCCGAAGACTCGGGCCGTTATTTTCTCGATCCACAGCTACCTTGTGCGGAATGCACCGGCGTCAGGGGTCTGAGGCGGCCTGGGTGCTCTGCCCGATCCTGCGAACCATGTTGGTGCTCCCGGGCGCCACGCTGGTGGATATTGCCATTTCCGGCGAGACCAGCAAGTTTTTCACGCTCTGGATTGTCGAGCCCTTGTCGGTCACCATGTCGGAAATCTGGCTGGTCGGGCCGAAAAGGAAGAAGCCGCAAAGAAGAGACATTGCGATGACAAGCTTCATGGGCCCCTTCATGAGACCTGAACGCGGGGTAAAACCCGCGTCGGGGTTGAGCGTGTCTCTGACCCGAGCGCGCAGTTCTTCCTTGGTTTCGGTGCCGCCGCCTCCGACGGGCGGAACGTGCAGGTCGTTTGTCATCACGTCGGGCCGCGCGCGCGTTTTCAGACGTTCGATGCGTTCCTGAAAACTGGTCTGGTTTTGCCCGGAGAGCGCATGGTCGGGCCGCGCCGGCGGCCCATCGTAGGCGGCGACGATACGCTGCGGCCCGTCTTCGCCTGATCCCTTTTCGTGCCGCACTTGCAAGGAGATGCCGTCCTCCAACGTGACGGTATCCCCGTCCTCAAGTGGCAATTCCCCGTCAATCTTCCGGGAAAGCAGGCCCGCAAGCAGGTCGAGGCGCTCGGCCATCGGCATCTGCTCCGGTAGAGCCTTCAATTCCAGTTCCGCTCCAATCAGGCGTTGCGCGTAAATGGCCGCCAACCGGCAGCGCGGATTGCCCTTCGCATCGGGGCCGCTCTTTATGGGGAACGGATGAAAGAGGATGGGAACGGGCAGGGCAGCGGATGCGACGGCGGCAAATTCTACCGGCGTCAGCAATGACCGAGACGGGCGGAAATCGATCATCAGGGGCGGGTGCATGGAGGCGATCGACTGCATGGCGGCATGCAGAATTGCCAGTTTCGTCAGATAATCCGTGGCCGGTGCGTCCGCATGCCCGGCAGGCATTGCGCCCGCTTCTGCCGGTGTCGCCGATGCGCAATCCTTGACCGCGATGACAATGCCCGCGCGATGGGTGTTGATGACACCGGCAAAGTCGAAATCCTTGTGCTTGAGGATCGGTGCACGCATTGGCAGATCAAAAAGTTCTTCGGCCAGCGGATGATCCGTGATCGTCATCGTCATGTTGCAGCGATCGATGGCAAGGCAAAGGCTGTTGTCTTGGTCGGTGGGCCGCACGTGTACGCCGGAGCCGGTCAGGCCGTGACTGCCCGCGCGCTGCTCAAACAGCATTGCGAATTCATCGAAATCAACCTGCGGTATTGCGCGATACAAGAGCGCCGCATCGACATCAGGGGGTATTACGGTCATGGCTCCGCCCTCGAAAACCCGAATTCGCGCAGAGCGTGCATATAAAGCGTGTCCGAAAAATGACGGCGGCGTGAAGGCAAAAAGGC
>JASFFN010000309.1:0-3797 GCA_050124275.1 Roseobacter sp.
CGCACCCGAGGCTACAAAGCCTTTGCGAAACAGTTCCACGCCCTTGTGTCCGCCGAGACGCAGGACTTCATGACGCAACTCAAGACCGTTCAGACAGCCCACATCCGAGATCAGCTGATGGAAACGCTCGACGCATTCTTCGAGCAAAACCGCGACATCATGATCGAGATCGGCAACTGCAAAGGCGACACGGAAGGACTGCAGCGAATTTGTCTTGGCAAAGAGGAAAGCAAACGCCTCGAAAACCTCGATCATATCATCGCGGACCTGAAATATTACGCCGCACAGACAAAATCGGAAAGGAGACCCCAGTGACCGAGGAAGTAGCCTTCGAAACTCCGCAACCCGACGAAGCAGCAAAACCCCGGCTGGTTCTGATGGGAGAGTTCAGCGCCGGCAAGAGCACATTGTCCAACATCCTTCTGGAGGGCCAGTCGTTGCCCATGCGCGTCACCGCCACGCGCCTCCCGCCGGTACAGATCAGCTACGGTGCGCCCGGCGCTTTCGCTGTGGGCATGGACGGCACGCGCAAGGCGATTGACCTGAACGATCTCGAAGCTGTTTCGCTCGAGGAAACGCAGCGAATCGAAGTTCAGATGGAAGCAGACGCGCTGCAACTGTGCGATCTTGTCGACATGCCCGGCATTTCCGATCCGAACATGCCGCAAGAGATATGGGAAAACGAAATCGGAAAGAACGATCGGGTCGTTTGGTGCACGCACGCGACACAGGCATGGCGGCAGTCTGAAGCCGCCATCTGGAATATTCTGCGCGAAAAAACATCCGGCTCGAACCTCCTGCTCATCACGCAGTTCGACAAGCTTCAGAATGACCGGGACAAGGCCCGCGTGCTCAAACGTGTCGAGCGCGAAACGCAGGGACTCTTCGACGGCGTCTATCCCGTCTCGCTCCTCGCGGCGTTGAATGCTGGCGACGACTATCAGGCATGGGAACACAGCGGGGCCGCGGCTTTCTCCGAACATATAATCAGAATCCTGATGGCAGCGAACGGGCAGTCGGACGATGATGGCACTCTTGCTGAAAATGCGGCGCGCACCGATATCAGGAATCCCTCAGCCGTGCGGGTGCCCGAGGAGCCGGAAAGCACACCTGATGATGACGTTGTCCGTGTAATGCCAAGGCGCATTGTCGCTGGCCAGGGTGGAGCATCGCGCAGCCGCCCCACGGGCGAAAACCCGGTCGAAATGGGACGGTAATCATGACCCGAAATCAACATGCAAGTACGCGCGTCAGCCGGACCCGCTGTTGGTTTCAACGTCGTGATTCACAAGTTGTCGAAGGGAAAAGGGGCAAGAAATGACGATCCAGGCGCATCTGGACAATTTACGAGAGAGGGTTGGCGGCTGCGAACTGACTGCCTTCGGAGACTTGTCATCTCGCTTGATCCTGCGGTCAAGTTCAGCTGAACACTGGCGGCGCGAAAGGCTCGATCAGCTTTGCCAGCGTGCCGTCGACAGCTTTGCCAAGGCCGATCTGATACCCGCTTCGGAGATGATCGATCGCACTGTCTGCGGACGCTCGGCTGTCCTGTTTACGGCTGGCAAGTCGTTCATCTTCGTGCGGCCCGACGTGTCGTCAGACGAATTCACCTGTGCCGTTTCGCACGCCACTCAGGATCAGGTATCTGCGCTTGAAGCGACGCAAGACACCGCCCGGCTCATAGGAGATGACACTCAATGAGACAGCGCGCTGCGAAGATGCCTGATGGCAGATCGGACCTTGTGAACATTCAGGAAACGCTGCGCCGCTTCGGCACAGCGCCTGACGTTCTGGCTCAGGAACGCAGGTCGCTGCCAGCCACACCGCGGACCCGTCTCGATGTTCTCTTGCGGGAAATCGATGAAACCGTGCTCGCACGGAACATCAAGCTTTATGCGCACGACCGGCATCTTGCCTCTCTCACCGTATCCAACCGACGTCTGTTGCGTTTTCAGGGAGTTGCCTCCGAAGACACGCAGCCAAGATCGGAAAAACCGACCGCGCGGGAATTCGCGGAATGCCTGCTGGATATCGCAAAAACCACAACGCGTTTTTCGACCGAAAACGTCGCAAAACAGGACAAAGGCGCCGGGCCCGAGACCGGGTGTTCGATTGCCGCCTTGCGCTCGGAACTGGGGTTGAACGGTGGCCAAAACACCATCGCACGTCTGGCGCAACTGCTTGAGAAGACTGCCGCCGCACAACTGACCTGGACAGCGGACGTGGAAAGCGCCGAGTACGCTGGCGACGACAATTTGCGCGATTTTCTGATGAACTTCGCACGGGCGGCTGTCGAAAACATGTCCGGCCCGCACGGCGCTCTTCCCCACGCGGTGGAGCCTGCCGGCCTTGCACTTCCGGTTTCCGTCAAATCCGCTCTCGTTTTCGCTTGCGACGCGCGTTCGGGTGTTGCTGCGATCACACCGCTGGACCAGGGCCTCAAGACCTTGGGCGATTGGCAGCTGACAACGTCCGCCACCTGACGCCGAAGCACCTCAAATTCTCATGTCCCCCGTTCCGGCCGCGACAAGGGGCTGGACCAGTTGTGCAGTCTGTTTCAGGTTCCACACAAAGCTGCGGAAGAGCCTTGCAAACGCAAGGCGGACGGGCGATTCATGATGGTATGGGAAAGTATGGAATACCGCGATGAAGGGGACGTTTATCGTTTTTGCGATGTCGGTTTGTTTTGCCGTGCAACTCACAGCGGAGCCATTGCCAAAGGCTGTAACCGACGCGGACTACGCGTCGGTAGATCTGCAGGAGGCGCAGCTGGGGCAACTGCTCTTCTATGACCCTGTTCTTTCCGGCAACAAGACGGTGGCATGCGCGACCTGTCATCACCCAAGGTTCGCCACCTCCGATGGGGTGTCATTGTCAATCGGCGATGGCGGCCTTGGTCTCGGACCGGCACGGCGGATAGACCCGCAAAATCCCCCGGAAGAGCGCATTCCGAGGAACTCCCCTGCCCTCTTCAATCTTGGCGCTCATGAATTCACGGTCATGTTTCACGACGGCCGCCTGGAAGCCGACGCCGATTTTCTGGGCGGCCTGCGTTCGCCTCTGGATGCAGACATGATGCAGGGGTTTGAGTCCGTTCTGTCGGCGCAGACGATGTTTCCGGTCCTGAGCCGTGATGAAATGGCGGGATCATACGACGAGAACGACATCGGCCGTGCAGTGCGACAGGGGCTTGTCACCGATACCGGCGGCGCCTGGGATCTGCTGTCGCGGAGGGTAGGCGCAATTTCGGCCTATGAGGAAAAGTTCAGAACTGTCTATCCGCACATTTCAGAGCCGGAGGACATCAGGTTCACCGATATCTCGAACGCAATTGCGGCCTTCATTGCATTTGAGTGGCGGTCTGACACAGCGCCTTTCGATGCACTGTTGCGGGGTGAAACGCGTTTCGAGGGTCTGGCGAAACGCGGACTCGATCTGTTTTACGGCGACGCTGGCTGCGCCACGTGCCATTCGGGGCCCTTCCTCACCGACCATCAGTTTCACGCCACCGGCACGGTACAAATTGGGCCCGGAAAATCGGCAACATTCGAAGACCATCACCGCGATGACGGGCGCTTTCGTGTCACAGGGCGCGAAGTGGACCGCTTCGCGTTCCGCACACCGTCCTTGCGCAATGTGGCCGTCACAGGCCCCTACGGACACGCCGGCGCACACCGGGATCTTGCAAGCTTCATCGTCGCACATGCGGATCCGCTGACAGGACTTGAAACCTACGATCGCAATCAGGCAGTCCTTGCAGCCGCAACCGCGCAGGACTTTGCTGTCATGAACGATCC
>JASFFN010000310.1:0-3796 GCA_050124275.1 Roseobacter sp.
AGCCTATGACGTTGCATGGTCCGATGATCGGGAGGCGGATGAAAACGGCAAACTGCCGGCAGTGGCAATGCGTCGGCTTGAGCCGAAAACGTCGCTCCTTCATGACAGAAGTCTTTGCATCCGTCCAAGCCCTTGCCCGTTTCGCAAGACGATCCGGAACAACGGTGACTCTGGCTGGCCAATTCAGTGGCTGAGCGCCACTCGTTCGCCAGGTTTCAGAACGCGCGCAATCTCATTGAACATGCTTTCCGGGCTGCCCATAAGCATACAAAACTCCGATCTCGCCGCTTCTCCGGTAAAAAAAGCGCTAAAGTTGCCCAGAAAACGAGGCAGTCCAAAGAAGCCGGCAAAACATCTTCACCGAAGAGAAATCACCCGTGTTTTTTACACCGCGTCGGCTCACGGCTTTCAATCGCGGCAACGAGCACGAATGCCTGTTTTGGGGGAACACCGGCTCGACAGTTTGTCAAACAAGCTGCATTAATGAACCAAGTTGCATGCAACCTGCTCGACCTACGCGCGGTGCCTGAGTTTTCGGAAGGATTTACATGAAATTACCTGTTTGCGTTCTGGCTGCGTTGTGCCTGGCTGCCTGCGCTCCGACACCTCCAACAAACACGCCCGTTGCAAATCTGCCGGAGGCCGTTATCGCCATGGCGGCGCCAAACCAGGATCTTTCTACCGTGCGGGTACTGCCTGAGGATGGGTGTTACTGGTATCTGCACCGAAATCCGGTCGAAACAACTTTGCTGCCGCTCAGAAATACCGCCGGAAGACCCATATGCACCCGCTAGGCATGTCGGCTCAGCTGGCGGTGCCCACGTAGCTTGCAGCAGGGTAGAGATGCGCTGACACACCCACGCTCACATCATCGTAGAGACCGTTGATGTGCGCCATCACCATCCGCACGCAGCCGGAACTTGCCCGGCCTCCGATTGACCTTGGATAGGGTGTTCCATGTATCCGCAAATAGGTGTCCCGGTTGCCCTCGAAGAGATAAAAGGCACGTGACCCCAGTGGATTGGTCGGGCCGGGTGGCATCCCATCGGCGAATTGCGCGTATTCATCCGGATCACGCGCGATCATTTCCCTGGTCGGCGTCCATTTGGGCCATTTTGCCTTGCGGCGAATGACATAAACGCCCGGCTCGTAGAGGTTGCCCCGGGCAATCGCCACACCGTATCGCATGGCGGTTCCGTCGTTTCCGACATGATAGAGATAGCGCGCCACGGCGTCGACATGGATGTCGCCGGGCACAAGTCCCGAATTCGCTTCGACCCGCACCGGCAGGAACCGCGGATGCAGCCCCCAAGGGTTTGATGTGGACGGGTTGTAGTTCGCCGGCGTCACCTGTGCGTCCCAACTGGACCAATTGTCTTGCGCGACCGCGCGCTGGCCCGCGACTGACATCGGCAGGGCTGCGGAAAACAACGCTGATGTGGTCTGGATGAAATGTCGTCTGGTTATCATGTCACAATCACCGTTATATTGCCTTCTTCCAATCTGTCTAATCCGAGTTTAAGCCCAAGTCTTCACATCCCAAAACGATTGTGAAGTCACGATCGTTTGTTCCCCACGAGGACTGCCGCCATTGGATGCAAGAGTTACCTGTTTGTCGGATCACAGACCCGTGGTCGTGCCGTTGCCGTCGCTTATCCGATCATGAATTAACGCCCCGCAGCGAACTACCAAACTGAGTGCGTCATCCAGAGCGGACTGCCGGCCCACCACTGTGGCGACACTGGATCTGATGCGAGGTTCATAGCGGATCCGGTTAAATCCAGGCATGGCAATGGCGCAATCGAGCTCGGGCGAACGCTGCGCCGGTAAAACTGTGTCCAATAGGCGAAAAACAGAGCCAAAGAAGCGAGTTTTTGCCGAAGAATTAAGCTGACCTTGATGAATGACCGGCCATGTGGAATCTGGTCTCATAAAAATTGAGGGGCAGAAGGACATGTCAGGCTGGAAGTTTGCGCCTTTGGCGTTTTTCGTTTTTGTTGCCGTCGCGGTTATGGTGGCTCGGCCGCAGGTCGCGAGTGCCTCTGTTGAGCAGTGTTCCGCACCAGTTGCCGCCAGTGTTCCGAAGCGGCACGCAAAAGCGCCAAGCGGAACCGAAGTGATGCAAGCTCTTCAAGGCGTGTATGGTCGGCAGCGCGACGACGTCGTGACCGAGCAGGTTTTGTCGGGAAACTTCCCGCCATTCCTGCGAGAACTGGTGCCCGTTGACATCGCGGGCGTAGTGGCAAGCGGAGAGCGAATTCTGGTGACCATCTGCGTCATGCCGGAATATCTTGCCGTGGGTGATGACCGGGACTTCGTGCGTGTTCCGATGGGGCTGGCAGCGGCAGCGAAGATTGCAAGCGAACTGGGCTTCCTCCTGCCTACGCCCAAAATGGTCGACGCGATCTACAATCACGCGCAAGTTCGTCTCACCCCACGTCCGATGAAGCCGACAGCGCAAATGGTGTCAACGGATTACCTGATGCGGCACGATCAAATGATTGACCTGCAGCGTGCGCAGACACCGTCTGGTCTCTCCGCACTGACGTCTGGGCAAAAAAAGGACATCGTCCTGACCAATCGCTTGCGTGCCAAGCCCGGGCGCGTTGCAATTTATGGGTGGCATCAACAGAACGGGCACCCCATTCAGCCGCTGAGCACCGTGCACGGTGCAGAATACGCCGACTATAGTCACGGCGTTCGTCTTGTCAGCCAAACCGCGTTTCTGAATGGAAAACCGACAAGTCTGGCCGACATATTGGCAGACCGTGATATCGCCGAGGTTGTCACGGGCGAAGGACCAATCTTCGATGTGAGGTCCTTGCTCGCACTTCAGTTCTGATCCTGCTTCAGGTTTAGTCAAGCGACTTACAGCACCGAAACCCCAAGTGGTAGTTTTCATGACTCTTTTCGCTCATGACCCTTGAGCCGTGCCAATAGGGCGCACGCCATCTGCACCAATCGGGATGGGCGCGGTAGTTGTCCCAGATGAACCAACTCCCCTTCATTTCGGTCACACCAAGTGACGTGCTTCCTGCGCTGGCCATCTCACTGGGCTTCATCGGCAGGTTCATGTGTTCAGCCGCATTGCCATGTTGGTCATACACACCAAGCTTGCTTACACAGCTTGGAAAGGCGCCCGTCGGATAGGTATTGGAACCGCAAGAACTGAATCCACCGCCGCCACAGGATGCGCTTTTGGAACTGTTGGCCGCACAAATGCCAGTCCTGTAAGCTGAGCCATAGGCCCAGTTCTTTGCACCTTCATACTTTGCATTATGAGCGCTTCGCATCGCCGCAACTGACCCGCGGCCGAAGAAATAGTCCGGTGGTTCCAACGCACCGGCACAGGCGCCTTCCCATTCATGTGCATCGCACATCCTTTTGCCTACGGCAGCACAGATCTGCGCCGCCTCACGCGCGCGGGTCCAAACCACAGGGTAGGTGCAGGGGATGTTGGGAAACTCGAATATGTCGATGCACGCTTTGGCATCGGTCGGTTTTTCTATGCGCGGATCGTAGAGCGGAGCCATATATTTGTCTCCACAGATCCGTCGGTTTCGGGCGTTCTCATAGCGCTTGATGCCGCCGATTTTCGCTTTGCACTGTTCGGGGGTCATTGGGTGGCGCGTAATCGCTGGATTGCCCTGGCCAATTACCCGCGAGCCGGCAAAGACCTCTTTCAGTCTGGCCATCTGAGCCGCGTTGATACCATGAACAGACTGAATCTGCTGGAGTAGCCTTGCGTTGGTCTCCTGAAGGCTTGTTTGTGCAATTGATGGTGAGCAAGCCAGTG
>JASFFN010000311.1:0-3791 GCA_050124275.1 Roseobacter sp.
ACTTTCCGCCGCGGCCGAAGCACGGTCCGGCGGATATTTCGCGGATTGGGTCATGTCTTCGGGCCCCGAGTTTTTCACGCGCAAGACAACCGAGGATGTCATCATCAGGACAACCCTTGACCGACGGATTCAACGAAGCACCGAAGAAGCTTTGAAGTGGGTATTCGAAAACAAGGTGCGCGAAGGTAGCAAGGCACAGGCCGCGATCGTTGTCATGTCCGCCGACGGTGCCGTCCGGGCGATGGTGGGTGGGCGCGATACCAAGGTTTCCGGCGCATTCAATCGGGCGGTTCAAGCCAAGCGTCAAACCGGATCGGCCTTCAAGCCCTTCGTTTATGCCGCCGCTCTCGATCTGGGCTACTCACCGAACGATACGGTTACGGACGAACCGTTGACAATCGATGTTCCCGGTTCCGGTCCCTGGTCGCCGCGCAACTATACGAACAAGTACTACGGCAAGGTCACGCTGACGCAGGCGCTGCGGGACAGTCTGAACATTCCTGCTGTGAAAGTCTCGGAGTTTGTCGGGCGCGAGTTGGTGCGTCAGGTGGCAAAGGGCTTCGGCCTCGAAAGCGATCTCGCAGCTGGCCCGGCGCTCGCGCTCGGTGCTTCCGAGAGTACACTGATCGAGATGACGGGCGCCTACGCAGGTATATTGAATGGCGGTTCTTCTGTGCAACCCTACGGCCTGACGGAACTCAGCCTGCTCGGTGAGGACGAACCCTTGATGGGTGCAGGGGGCGGCATTGGAGAACGCGTGATACAAGAGCGAGCCGCGCGCCAACTGATCTACATGATGGAAAAAGTCGTCTCCGAGGGAACCGGCCAGCGTGCAAAGTTCGGCTCCCGGCAGCTTGCGGGCAAGACCGGAACGACGCAGGCGGCGCGGGATGCCTGGTTTGTCGGGTTTTCGGCGGATTACGTCGCCGGCGTGTGGATGGGATATGACGACAACACTCCGCTGACCGGTGTGACCGGCGGTGGCCTTCCCGCGGAGATATGGCGAGAGACCATGATGCGCGTGCATGACGGCATTCCGGAGCGTCCGCTGCCGATGTCCGGTCCGGACGGATTGGGACAGGCGCGCGCCGATGCGAGCGGGCGGTCGCGTGACGGCAGCAGCGCCGTGGGTCTCCTGGAAGGGCTGCTGCGAGACATTCTGGGTAGCGATACATCAGCCAGACCGCCGGCCCCCAATGTCACAGGGTCAGATCGCTGAACGTAAACTGCGACCGAAAGGTCAGCCCGCTTTGCTGAGGTCCGCGACAACGGCGTTGATGTCGCCGCCGCGCCTGTCGAGCATGGAGCCGATTTCGGTGCGTTCGGTCAGCAACAGGTTCACGCCCTCTATGTAGACGTTGAAAAACTTGTCGCGCCCCGACCTGTCCGATACATGAAAGTCAACATCAAACGGGCTTTGACCCTGCAAATATGCCTTCGTTTTGACTTCGTACCCGGACCGGATGCCGTTGACGCTCACGATCTCGACGCGCCCGCCGATGAACTCTCTGAAGCGCTTTCCATACTTTCGGGAGATGTATCCCTGAAAAGCATCTGTGAATGCGCGTTTCTGCGCGGGCGAAGCGCTCCGCCCATCGACCCCGAGGGCATATTGAGCCATGATGTTCACATCGGCGTATTTAATGAACAGACGCTCGAGATCGCTCAGGATCGCCGTCTCGGACTTTCCCGACGTGATGATCTTTTGAATTTCACCAACGACCTGGTTTACCAGTGATCGCGCTTCCTGCTCGGTAAACGCAAACGCCGGTGTCGCGAAACCTCCAACTATTGCAACGCTACCTGCGAGCACGTGACGACGATTGACGTGAAAAGGCATTCTATTCCTCGCTATTCCGCGTATGGGTCGATATAGGGGTCGGTCTCCTCAGAACCAGACCCCTCAAGTTGGAAACGGCGATTTTGCAGGTAAATTGAGCGTGTTTGCGCGTAGCTGTCGGCACTCTCGTAAAGAATCGAGTCTATCGTTCCACTCAGTTGGTCCCGATCGTTCAGCCAAGCGGCACTGCGTGCGGTCGGCGGCACAAACTGCTCCGGGCTGCTGTTGATCGTGAAAAAGGTTAGCGGGTTTGTGAAAATATCGACGATGAAACCCACCGTGTCCCGCTGCGTTGACGGGCCGAAAACCGGAAGTTCAACGTAGGCGCCCTCGCCGACACCCCATGTCGCGAGCGTTTCGCCGAAGTCGGTATCGTGTTCGGGTATTTTGAATTCCGAAGCCGCGTCCACAAGACCGCCAAGGCCGATGGTCGAATTCATCACAAAGCGGGTACTTGCCAGACCGACGCCTTTCAGGTCGCCTTGAAGCAGGCTGTTGATGGCCACTCCCGGCATGGTCAGATTTTCCGAGAAGTTATTCACCAGGTTCCGGATTTCCACCGGTAAAACAGCGGCGTACCCCTTGGATACGGGGCGAACGAGGTTTTGGTCGAGGCCCTTGTTGAACTCGTGAATGTTGCGGTTCGTAGATTCGTAAGGATCGTTGATCCCATCCGTGCGCGTCGCCGGATCCTGATATGTCGTGCAGGCCGTCAGCGTGGCGGCAATGCAGATCGCAGCAAGCGATTTCGAGGACGTTGAGAAAAGTCGGAACAATTGCAATGGAGTTTTCCCGCTGATTTGAATTTCGGCCAACCTAGTCACTCTTTCATGGTACGAGTCAGGCAAAATCACGTAAATTCGATGGTGTGACCGATTTGCGTCATAAACCGGCCCGCCACGTTGCCGCGAATTTGAAGACTCATCATGCTGAGAACATCCACCCGCGCCTGCAGGATGCCCGTGTGACGCAAAGTCGTCAAGAACCGCCCCATGCGTTCACGAAGCGCCCTTGCGTTATCGTTTCGAACGCGGTTTTGCTTGTTGACCGCACGCATCATGTGATCTTTGTTAGGCGCGTGCAGTTGCAACGACGAAACGGCGATCTGTATTGAAGGGTCCGCAATGCTTCTTTGCGATGCGTGGCCGCAAGTTTTCACAACCCGTGCCGTCAGTGAGACGGCCAGTACGCCGCGCAGATCATCCGGATCGGCCGGCGCACAAGAAAAGGAGACTGTCATGAGCATTTCAACCCGCCTCGCCGAGCTCGGCGTTACTCTTCCGGATGCGCCCGCACCTGCCGCCAACTATGTCCCTTTCGTAAAAATTGGAAGCACCGTCTATGTTTCCGGTCAGATATCAGCCGGTCCTGACGGAATGATCGTCGGCAAGCTTGGGGACACCATGAGCGTCGAGGCGGGCGCCGCAGCGGCCAGAAGCTGCGCGATCAGCTTGCTCGCGCAGGTGAAAGCCGCCTGCGACGGCGACATCGAACGCCTCGTGCGCGTCGTCAAGCTTACGGGGTTCGTGAACTCCACGCCCGATTTCGGGGATCAGCCGAAAGTGATCAATGGCGCGTCGGATTTTCTGGTCGAAGTTCTGGGTGACGCGGGCCGCCATTCGAGATCAGCCGTCTCTGCAGCCTCCTTGCCGTTTGGCGTCGCGGTCGAAATTGAAGGCATATTCGAGGTCGCATGAACCCGCCGCTCCCGCCTGAATTCCTGCGTCTGCCTCTTGCGCACCGCGCCTTGCATAACGTGACCGAGGGACGCCCGGAGAACAGCCGGGCCGCGATCCGGGCGGCCATCGCGGCGGGCTACGGTATCGAGATCGACGTTCAACGCAGCGCGGACCATGAGGCAATGGTTTTCCACGACTATGATCTGGCGCGGCTCGCGGATGGACCGGGCAAGATCGCGGAACACAGGGCGAGTGACCTGGTGACGTTTCCG
>JASFFN010000312.1:0-3779 GCA_050124275.1 Roseobacter sp.
GACATTCGCGTTGCAAGACCGTGTAGGGTGCAAAACATACACAGGCCTGGCCTTTCCAAAGATGATTTCTGCCACCGTTTTTCGACCAAGGCAGCACGGCCCGATGTGTGATCCTTCCGGGAACATCAACGTAAAGCGTATCAAGCACTCGCGCTGAAAAGCAAGTTTTCGCGGACGGCAGAGGCTCCGAATGTTGATTTTCGTTGAGAAGTGACCCGGTATTTTCACCGAGATTTGACCCACCTTTTTTATGTCTCAATGGTCATGTTGTGGTCAATGCTGGCGTCTCCTTTCTTGTTTTCTTTGCGGCCTCGGAACTGGCCTTGAAGCGGTAGCTGTCATTGCCGGTTTCCAGGATATGGCATCGGTGAGTGAGGCGGTCGAGAAGCGCGGTTGTCATCTTGGCGTCACCGAAGACCTGAGCCCATTCCGAGAAGCTGAGGTTGGTGGTGATGATCACGCTGGTGCGCTCGTAGAGCTTGCTCAGGAGATGGAACAGCAGCGCACCGCCGGATGAGCTGAACGGCAGATAGCCGAGCTCGTCGAGAATGACCAAGTCGACTTTGGTCAGCATCTCCGCCATCTTCCCGGCCTTTCCAAGTGCCTTTTCCTGTTCCAGCGCGTTGACGAGTTCCACAGTCGAGTAGAAGCGTACCTTGCATCTGTGATGCTCGATGGCCTGAACGCCAAGTGCTGTTGCAATATGGCTTTTGCCCGTGCCGGGGCCGCCGATCAGGACAACGTTCTCTGCGTTTTCCATGAACTCGCCGCGGTGCAACTGACGGACAGTGGCTTCGTTGATCTCGCTGGATTTGAAGTCGAAGCCCGCGAGATCTTTGTAAGACGGGAAGCGCGCCACCTTTGTATGATAGGCGATCGAACGCACTTCCCGCTCGGCCATTTCCGCCTTGAGCAGTTGGGACAACATCGGCGTTGCGGCCTCGAACGCTGGTGCGCCCTGAGCAACCAGATCGTCGACGGCCTGCGCCATGCCATGCAGCTTGAGGCTGCGGAGCATGATCACGATCGAGGCGCCTGCAGGGTCATGACGCATGGCGCTTCTCCCCGGCCTGTCTCAGATCATCATAACGGTCCACGTTGGCTTTTGGAGCCGTGTCCAGGGCCAGGGCGTCGGGTGGATCGACCTCTGGCAGATCGGGTTGCTTGCGGTCGATCAGCCTGTGCAGCAGGTTCAAGATGTGCGTCTTGGTGGGCACGCCAGCTTCCAACGCCAGTTCTACAGCGCACAGAACAGCGTCTTCATCGTGATGCAGCACCAGGGACAAGATATCGACCATCTCCCGATCACCGCCCTCCTTGCGCAATATGTGGTCCTGTAGGCGACGGAAGGCTTCTGGCATCTCGGTGAACGGTGCGCCGTTTCGAAGCGCCCCTGGTTTGCGTTGGATCACCGCCAGATAGTGCCGCCAGTCGTATATGACCTTGCCCGGCTTCCGATGTGACCGGTCAATGATCCGCGCATGTTCACAGACTGTTTGTCCTTCGGCCACGACCACCAGCCGTTCGGGATAGACGTGCAAACTGACACGCCGGTTCGCAAAGCTGGCGGGAACGCTGTATCGATTGCGCTCGAAGGTGATCAGGCACGTCGGCGATACCCGTTTGCTGTGTTCCACAAACCCATCAAAGGCCGGTGGCAGCGCCATAAGCGTGGGCCTCTCGGCTTCCCACACATCAGCGATAGAACCGGGCAAAGCCTTGTGTGGTGTCTCCGCCCACAAGGCGATGCAGCGATCTTCCAGCCACTGGTTCAGCTCGGCCAGATCGCTGAAGACCGGCATCACCTGCCACAGGCGGTTGCGCGCATCGCGGACGTTCTTCTCGACTTGGCCTTTCTCCCATCCGGCTGCCGGGTTGCAGAACTCAGGCTCAAAGACATAGTGGCTGGCCATGGCTTTGAAACGGGCATTCACGTCCCGCTGTTTGCCCCGACCAACACGATCCACCGCCGTCTTCATGTTGTCATAGATCCCGCGGCCGGGTACGCCGCCGAACACGCGGAACGCGTGCCAGTGGGCATCAAACAGCATCTCATGCGTTTGCAGCGGGTAGGCCCGCACCAGAAACGCCCGGCTGTGTGACAGCTTGATATGGGCCACCTGGAGCTTAATCCGCTCGCCCCTGACATTGGCCCAGTCTTCGCTCCAGTCGAACTGGAACGCCTCGCCGGGCTGGAATACCAAGGGAACGTAAGTGCCGCGGCCCGTCGTTTGCTCTGCCCTATGACGGTCCGCGCGCCAGGCCCGAGCAAAAGCCGCAACCCGTCCGTACGACCCGTCGTAACCGAGCTTCACCAGATCAGCGTGCATTTGCTTCACCGTGGGACGCTCTTTGCGTGGCTTTCGCGCCTGCGCCAGAAGCCAGGCGGAAAGCCGGTCCGCATACGGATCCAGCTTGCTCGGCCGTGCGGGCGTCCTGAACTTCGGCTCAACCGCACCCTCGCGCAAGTACTTCCTGATAGTATTGCGAGACAGCCCGGTACGCCGTGAAATCTCGCGGATTGGCATTTTGTCACGCAATGCCCAGCGTCGGATAACACTTAAAAATCCCATGTCGATCACTCCATATCTCCCCGACCGAATCCGTCAGGGCAACGTGTTCACATGGGTCAATTCTCAGTGAAAATTTGGGAGGCTACCGGGTCAGTTCTCAGCGGAAATCAACACAATGTCCTTGTGGAGACTGGTTCGAATCCGTCTGATGGTGTGGACGGCTCCACCCGAACGGCATCGCATTGTGCCATGTTGGAGCTGTTTGACAGCCAACAAAGGAAGGAGCCGACCACATGGAGATTACGACACTCGGGATCGATCTGGCCAAGTCCGTCTTTCAGCTTCACGGGGTGGACGCGGAAGGAGCCATTGTTTTGCAGAAGAAGGTTCGGCGAGGTGCCGTGCTCGACTTTCTTGGCAAGCTCGAACCTTGTCTGATCGGGATGGAGGCCTGCGCGACCTCGCATTACTGGGCGCGGGAGATCGCAGCCCTCGGCCACAAAGTCCGGCTGATCCCGCCGGCTTACGTGAAGCCTTATGTGAAGCGGCAGAAGAACGATGCGGCCGATGCCGAGGCAATCTGCGAGGCGGTGACACGGCCGAACATGCGCTTCGTACCGGTGAAGACCGAGGACCAGCAGAGCGTCCTGGTCCTGCACCGGTCGCGGGACCTGCTGATGCGGCAGCGCACCATGGTCCTCAATGCGATCCGGGCACACCTGGCGGAATTCGGGATGATCACCGCGCAAGGGCCACGGAAGGTTGTCGACCTGGTCCGGCGCCTGGGCGACCCGGACGGTGGGCTGGACCTGCCAGTTCTCGCTCGGTCGGCGCTTCTGTCACTGGCCGCGCAGCTCGAGACCTTGGCCGCAGAGATCGGCAAGATCGAACGCCATCTGATGGCCTGGCACCGACAGAACGAGGCAAGCCAGCGGCTCGAGACGATCCCGGGCGTAGGGATCATCACCGCCACAGCCCTCGCTGCCAGCGTGCCGGATCCGTCTGTCTTCAGATCGGGCCGGCAGTTTGCGGCCTGGCTCGGGCTGGTACCGCGACAGAACTCGTCTGGCGGCAAGGACAGGTTGGGGCGGGTCTCGAAGATGGGGAATGGCTATCTGCGCCGGTTGCTGGTCGTCGGCGCAACCTCGGTGACGCGGCGCGCAGAGACAAACAATACCCGGACCGGCGTCTGGGTCAGATCGCTCCTTGAGCGCAAACCCACGCGGCTTGTGACCGTGGCCATCGCCAACAAGACCGCCCGAACCG
>JASFFN010000313.1:0-3774 GCA_050124275.1 Roseobacter sp.
AGCCGCCACGCTGAACCTCTTGCGCGCATTTTCAACCGGCGGCTATGCCGACGTGCACCAGGTGCATTCGTGGACGCTGGGGTTCACGGAAAGCGAAAAGGTTGAAAAATATCGCGAAATCGCCAACCGGATCTCGGATACGCTGGATTTCATGACGGCCGCTGGTGTCAATTCCGACACGGCACACACTTTGCAGACGGTGGAATTCTATACCAGCCACGAAGCCTTGCTGCTGGAATACGAAGAGGCGCTGACCCGCGTCGACAGCACCACCGGCAAATGGCTCGCGGGATCCGGTCATATGATCTGGATCGGCGACCGCACGCGTCAGCCCGATGGCGCGCATGTTGAATTCGCGAGCGGCGTGCAGAACCCGGTCGGCCTCAAATGCGGCCCGACCATGACCACCGACGACCTCAGGGCGCTGATGGCGAAACTCAACCCAAAGAACGAAGAGGGCCGGTTGACGCTTATCGCCCGTTTCGGCGCCGGGGCCGTGGGCGAGCATCTGCCGCGCCTCATCAGGGCCGTTCGCGAAGAAGGGGCCAAGGTCACATGGGTCTGCGATCCGATGCATGGCAACACGATCAAATCCTCGACCGGTTACAAGACCCGGCCCTTTGACGCAGTGCTGCGCGAGGTTCGCGAATTCTTCGCCGTTCATGCCGCCGAAGGCAGCGTGCCCGGAGGCGTGCATTTCGAGATGACGGGTCAGGACGTGACCGAATGCACAGGCGGCGTCAGGGCGGTCAGCGACGAGGACCTGTCGGATCGTTATCACACGGCCTGCGACCCGCGGCTCAACGCCGGCCAGTCTCTGGAACTGGCGTTTCTGGTGGCCGAAGAGCTTTCCGCGCGGCGCGGCGCGCAACAGGATCAGGAAGCTGGCTGAAAAGGCCCGTCATGGGCGCGGGCCGGAATCAGGGATCGGACGGCTCGCCTCCCATGGCCTCCCAGAAGTCTTCCCGCCTGTTCTGATGCGGAAAAGGCGTGTCCGGCACCGGCACCTCGAGAAAGCTGCATAGCGCGTCCCAACCCTCTGCGACGTCGAAGACGAGCAGGCGCTCGGGCGCGATTTCCGCCCGCACCTCTTCGATGCGTTTGCGGTAGGCATCCAAAGCGGCCTGCTTGCTGTGTTCCACTCCGCCAAAGGTTGGAATGACCACCATCTCGGTCATCGTATCGGCCATGTCGCGGATATGCGGTGGCAGTTCCAGATCCTTGTAAACTTTCATGAACTTGCCGATCGTACGGGAATAGCTGCGATACCACGATTCTTCCGGACGCACGGTCAGAAGTACCTTCGCCTCGGGAAAGGTCTGGACCAGTTCACGCCACGCATGAGCGCCAGGCCAGTCGATCTGCGCCTGATAACCGGCAAAGACTTCCCTGAAATCGACATCCTTGCCTTCGGCGAACGCCTGCCAGAACTTCACCTGCGGCGGGTTTCCGAAAACCTCGAACATGTGGTGGCAGGGCGCGAACCCCAGAATTTCGAGGGCATCCTTGGTCGACTTGGTGCCTGTCCGGCCAAACCCGGGACCGATGATCTTCAATGTCATGAAATGCTCCTCTTCCGATGTGATGAGAATGCCCAGGCAGAGCATTCTTCTGCAAGGAAAAACATAAACCGCCCCTGCGTTCTGCCGGGGCGGTTTTTTCCTGATCAAAGGAAAACGAGATTTTCTAGTCGTCGGATTTTACCAGGCGCAGGTAGGGCGCATCCTTGCGCGGGGTCACCGTTTCAAATGTCGGCTTCGGTTCGGCAAAGCCGCGTACTTGTGCGACCGGGCGCGAGACCGGCTTTTGCGTCTGGCGTTTCGGCGGAACGGGCATTGAGTCGGCGCATACGATCGGGCGCAGCGCCACATTCGTCACCTCGAACCGCCGCGGACTGCGGCCCATGTCCCCGACGGAGACCAGGGCGCCAAGCAAACGGCTGACATCTCCCAGATCGCTTTTCAGCGGCATCAACACCATGCGCGCATCCAGGGCAGGCATACCCGGGCCCTGCGGCGAATGCAGCGAGATCACACAGGTCGCCGGTGTTTCGAAGACCTCCTCCAACGTGTCGCTGACCTGACGTCTTGACCCGGGCGCGATAAAGGCAGTCAGCGGCATGCCGCGAACTTCCATGCCCATCAGATCACTCAGATGGCTGCCGGCGATGCGCAGCCGTGCAATCCCGGGCGCGATACGCTCCACGATAAAGGAGTACTCAAGAGCGTTTTCGATTCCGCGAGGATCGATCTCGGCCCGGTTCGGCATCAGCCGACTGCCGCGAAGCGCTTCCCAGTATGCTTCGACCTGAGCCAGCGGGCTGAAACCTGTTTCTGATACGTGCTGCGTCATATTGTAAACATTCTGCGTGTTTTGGCCGCCATTGTCCATTATCTGCACTCTCTATTTCCCGCTTCCTCGGAGCGGCGGGGGGTCATCGCCGGGCCTCTCGCTGTTTTGCGTATTCGAACCGCGAACGGTATTGGTTACTGAACCCTTAATACCAAAAATTTTTACAAAATGGGTGAAGAGTTGAACAAATGGTTAACTTCCCCCGCATGTGATCCACGGTGGATATCGAGCCTCTGCGGGGTTGCCCTAAGCAATCGAATTGACATAAGGCACGGATAGCCTGCTCGATGAAGGATCTGCCAATGCTTCGCTCAATGACCGGTTTTGCCTCAGGCAAGGGGACGATGCCGCCCTATTCCTGGACTTGGGAGTTGCGCTCGGTCAATGGCAAGGGGCAGGATATCCGGCTGCGCCTACCGGATTGGATAACCGGGCTCGAGATGCCGTTGCGCAAGAAGCTGGCAGCGGCGACCGCGCGCGGCAACATCACCTTTTCGCTGCGCCTTTCACGCGAAGAAACCGCCAGTTCCGTACAGGTGAATTACCAGCAATTGCAGGCGGTTCTGGCTGCCTTGTCGGAAATAGAGGAAAGAGCATCCTCTGCACAGATCAAACTGGCGCCCTCCAGAGCCACCGATATCGCCGGCTTGCGGGGCGTTCTGGAGGCCGGAAACAGCGAAGAAGAGACGACCGAGTTAATGGAACAGCTGATTTCTGATGCGGATGCGCTGATCGAGGCCTTCAACACCATGCGTGAAACGGAAGGTGACGCTTTGCAAAACCTGCTGTTGGGCCAACTCGATGAAGTCGAAACCCTGATCGCCGAAGCGGATGGCTTGGTCGCGGAGCGCAGCGCCGAGTCCGCCTCGATACTGCAACGCAATCTGGCGCGCGTGCTGGAAAACGCGGACGCGATAGATGAATACCGGATCGCGCAGGAGCTAGCGCTGATTGCCGTCAAAGCAGATGTCACCGAGGAAATCGACAGGCTGCGCGCGCATGTTGCCGCCGCGCGCGATCTGATCGGGCAGGGTGGGCCGGTCGGACGCAAGCTCGATTTCATGATGCAGGAATTCAATCGCGAGGCGAACACCCTCTGCGCCAAGGCACAGAACAAGGATCTGACGCGCTGCGGGCTTGCCTTGAAGGCGATCATCGACCAGATGCGCGAACAGGTTCAGAATGTGGAATAACTGATGGACATGAAACGCCGCGGCCTTCTGATCATATTGAGCTCACCGTCCGGCGCGGGCAAGTCGACGCTCGCGGGCCGACTGCGCGACTGGGACCCCGATATCCAGTTTTCCGTTTCGGCAACGACCCGTGCGCCCCGCCCGGGAGAGGCGCATGGCCGCGAGTATCATTTCATCGACGAGGCCGCTTTCAAGTCGCAAGTGGCAAAAGGTGCCATGCTGGAACACG
>JASFFN010000314.1:0-3773 GCA_050124275.1 Roseobacter sp.
CCCTGCTGGTTGCGCGGTGGGTAGCGGCGGCGCAACTCGTTCACCACTTCGGGGAAGGAAAACCATTCGGGGATGTCGATGCCTTCACGCAGGCGCCGGCGCAGTTCCGTACCGGAAATGTTGAGGATGGTGACATCATCCTTGTCGGTGATCTCGTCCACGGGCTCGTATTGCGCGCGGTCCTCGACCCAGACCATGTGCTTGAAGTCGACCATCTCGAGGCCGATCTCGTCCTGGTGCTCCCGGAAGAGGTCCTGCGCATCGTAGGGCCCGTAGAAATCCTCGCCCTTCGAGTTCTTGCCGGGGCCGGCGTGATCGCGGCCGACGATGAAATGCGTGCAGCCGTGGTTTTTGCGGATGAGCCCGTGCCAGACCGCCTCGCGCGGGCCGGCCATGCGCATCGCGAGGTTGAGAAGGCTCATGGTGGTGGTGGCGGCCGGGTATTTGTCGAGTACCGCCTCGTAGCAGCGCACCCGGGTGAAGTGATCCACATCGCCCGGCTTGGTCATGCCCACCACCGGGTGAATGAGCAGGTTGGCCTGTGCCTCGCGGGCGGCCCGGAACGTCAGTTCCTGATGCGCGCGGTGCAGCGGGTTGCGGGTCTGGAAGGCCACGATCTTGCGCCAGCCGAGCTTGCGGAAGAGGGCGCGCAACTCGTTGGGGCTGTCGCGGCGGGCCTTGAAGTCGTAATGCACCGGGGCCTGGATGCCCGTGACGGGACCACCCAAATAAACTTTGCCTGCGGTATTATGCAGGTAGTTCACTGCCGGATGCGCGCTGTCATCGGCGCCAAAGACCTTTTCCGCCTCGCGGGCCTTGTCGGGCGTCCAGCGGTCGGTGACGGTCATGGTCGCGAGGATCACCCCTTCCAGGTCGCGCAGGGCGATATCCTGCCCTATCTCGAGGCTTTCGGCGAAGTCCTGCGAGACATCGAGCGTGACAGGCATCGGCCAGAGGCTGCCGTCGGTCAGGCGCATAGTGTCCAAGACACTGTCGTAATCGGCCGCCGAGAGGAACCCCTTGAGCGGGTTGAACCCGCCGTTCATCAAAAGCTCCAGATCGCAGATCTGGCGTGGCGTGAGATCCCAGCTTTTCAGATCGCCCGCCTCCGCCTTGAGTTTCTGGGCGGACTCGTATGACACATAGAGTTCGGGAATGGGGGCCAGGTGTGGTGTGCTCATATGACTTTACTCGCATGCTGAAACTCGGGCAGCCGCCGCAGGCGGCGCAGGCAAGACGGCGTGTAAAGGGTCTGTTGTCAGGATTTCAAGCGTCTTTGTGTTGTTTTTGGGGCTTTGGTCAAAAGAAAGCCATCATATCGTGCAGGGAGTCGCCTCTGACGCCGGGGGCAACTGGAAAGGGAGCCGGATGCGCCGGATGGCAGGGCTCAGGAAAAACGCATGGTTTTTGCCCTTTTGGCAACTTTACACCTGCCGAAAAATGATCCGTGTTGAAACTGTAACAGTCATACTTTACCAGACTCGATCATGTCGTTTGCCAAAACAGAAAGACGCTTTGGCGGGAACACAGCGCATGCGAAATGAAGTCGGTATTGGGTTTGCAGTTGGTTCGGTTGCCGATGAACGCACAATGGGTCGGGATATTCCGGGCGGCTTTGTGACAGCGTGCCGCCGTTTCCGGCCCGGCGCGCGGATCAGCAAGAATTCTGCATGACGTCCGCCGTCAAACCCAAGGTTCTGATCGTCGCGCCGAATGTCTCTTCGAGGTTCGGGGGCGAGGCGTTTCTGCCGCTGAAGTATTTCCAGATCATGAAGGCCCGTGACTACCCGGTCAAACTGGTGACGCATGCGCGCAACCGCCAGGACCTGATGCAGATGTTCGCGCCCTATCTCGAGGATATTATCCTGATCGACGATACCTTCTGGCACAAGATGGTATGGAACGTCGGCCGGATCTTTCCCGGACGGGTGGCTGAAAACCTGACCCAGATCCTGCTGGACCGTATCGATACCCTGTATCAGACCGGGCCGATCCGGCAGCTTATCGCCGAAGGTCAGGTCGACCTGATCCACCAGCCCATTCCGGTGTCCCCGCTGTCCCCCTCCAGCCTGTACAAATACGGCAAGCCCCTGGTCATCGGGCCGATGAACGGGGATATCAACTTTCCCCCCGGATATAGAGACTATGAAAAGCCTTTCGAGGCTCTCTTGCTCAATCTCGCGCGGCGCTTCGCGCCGCTGATCAACCGGCTGTCTCCCGGCAAGCACCAGGCAAGGACCCTGCTGGTGGCGAACCCCAGAACCCGGGAGGCGATCAGTTTCCTCGACCATCCCCATGTTGTGCAACTGGTCGAGAACGGGGTCGATCTGCAGCTTTTCGAAGAGCCTGCGCCGCACAGGCCCGGTGCCCCGGGCCGGCTCCGTCTGGTCTACATGGGGCGCATGCCGCGCTGGAAAGCGCTGGATATCACGCTGGAGGCGGTGGCGATCGCGCGGTCAAAAGGGGTCGATGTGGCACTGGATATCCTGGGAGACGGGGCGCAGCGCAAGAAACTGGAAAAGCAGACCCGGAGCCTCGGTCTGGAGGGTCAGATCACGTTTCACGGGTTCGTGCCCCAGCACCGCTGCGCCGAGGTTCTGCACGGCAGCGATGCGCTGATCCTCAACTCCCTGCGGGAATGCGGCGGGGCGGTTGTGCTGGAAGCCATGAGCATGGGGCTGCCCGTGATTGCCGCCGACTGGGGCGGCCCGGCGGATTACGTCGATCCCGAGTGCGGCATTCTCGTTCACCCGGTGCCGCGCGACAGTTTTGCCGCGCGTCTGGCCGACGCCATGGTCCGCCTTGCGGACGATACCGCGCTGCGCGCGAAAATGGGACAGGCCGGTATCCGCAGGATCCACGCAGATTTCGACTGGGAAAAGAAAGTCGATACCATGCTGGGTATCTACGCGGATGCGGTGAGGGGGGAGCGGGCTGTCAGCGCCGCCCCGAGAGACGATTCTTGAGGCTGCGCAACAGACCCAGGAACGGCAGGTGGTCTTTCCACGAGGCGGGGGCGATATCGGATCTGGAGGCGCGTTGCACCACGTATTGTTCCGGTGTCACGACGGTTATCATTTCCGGATGATCCCGGCGGAACCAGCTGTAGGCGCCGTCCACATGCATGGGACCGCCATCGGGATGCCCCGCGGGGCGCTCCAGCATCCGCTCCAGATAGGCCACCAGCGGTGCGATGGCCCGTTGACGGAACAGGACCGCATGTGCGCAGACCACCCCGACCTCGGGGGGCAGGGCGCGCCAATGCGGTGTCACCGCCTGCGCCGCCCCCGGCATCTCATGCGCGGCGATGCGGTGCCCGAGATAGGCAATCGACCAGTCGACAGTCTCCAGCTCGCCCATCAGCTCCGCCGCCCGTGCGATATACGCCCGGGTAAAGGAGGCGTCGTCCTCCAGAAGCAGGATGGCCCGTTCCTGTTTTTCCATGGCGGATTTCAGGACGCCCAGCTGGCTCAGGAAACAGCCATGCGCCCCGATGGAAGGAAAGGGGTCGGCGGTGTCGGGCCGGACCGCCTTGAAAAAGGTCACAAGGGGCGCCTCCGCCGGCAACCCGATCCGCTCAAGCTCCGAGACCATCTCGCGGCGCCGGTCCGGCCGGCTTTCGAGATTGACGACATAGATACCGTCAACGACGGTTTGCAAACCTTCCACTGGCGTGCTCGGGATCATGGGACCTCATCGTCTTTTCCGGCAACTGGCAAAGGCATAGACGCATTCACCGATGGACCTCAACAAGAAGCATGGACTTCAAACGG
>JASFFN010000315.1:0-3772 GCA_050124275.1 Roseobacter sp.
GAGCCGCCGCAGTACGCCAATGACATGGCCGACGATATCGCGGCCTTCCAGCAGGCGGTACCGGGCTCGGAAGAAGCGGCCGAGATTGGCAAGCGCATCGCCAAGAACTGGGCGGACAACATGCTGATGATCGGCACAGTCAATGCCCCCGCGCCGATCTACGTCCGCAACGGTCTGCGCAACGTGCCAGAGTTCCAGACCTGGAGCTACGAATACTACCGCACTTATCCGTACCGCGCGACGCAGTGGTTCCTCGCCGAGGACAACTGATCCCGCAGGGGTGATACAAGACCGGACCGGGCACGCGGGGACGTGCCCGGTCCGCCATTTCGACTACCGGGGGGCTGATGGCAAACTTTCTGCGCTTTGTCGCCATGCGCGCCGTGTTCGCGGCGATCACCCTGCTGATCGTTTCCTTCATCGTCTTTTCCCTGATGGAGATGGTGCCGGGCGACTGCGCGGAACGGTATCTTGCCTACAAGAACACGCAGGGCGAAAATCTTACCCGTGAGGATATCGAGGCCGAGCGCATCCGGCTGGGGCTCGATCAGCCTTTTCTCTATCGCTGGGTGACATGGGTCGGCGGCGCCTTCGTGGGCGATTTCGGCACCTCCTGTATTCTGCGCGTGGACATCGCGCAGCTTCTGGGCTCGAAATTCCTGATCTCGGCGGGCATTTGTTTTGCGGCGCTGTTCGTGGCCTACCTGATCGCGATCCCGGTGGGCATCTATGCTGCCGCTTCGCACAACCCGGTCGTGAACAACGCGCTGCGCTTCGTCAGCTACCTTGGTCTTGCTCTGCCGAATTTCCTGCTGGCCCTGATCATCATGCTGATCTCGACCGTCTATTTCGGCGACTCGCTGTCGGGCCTCTTCAGCCGGGAATTCCGGGATGCGCCGTGGTCGTGGGACAAGTTCCTCGACTTCATGAGCCGGGCATGGTTGCCTGTTTTCATCCTCGGCTGGTCGGCCACCGCCTTTGCACTGCAAACCGTACGCGCGCTCATGCTCGACGAGCAATCCAAGCTCTACGTGACAGCGGCACGGGCGCGAGGCCTTTACGGCAGCCGCTTGCTCTGGCGATACCCGGCGCGCCATGCGCTGGGGCCCATCGTCAACTCCCTTGGCTTCGACCTCAACCGCATCTTCAACGAATTGCCCATCGTGGCGATCATTCTCACGCTGACGGAGGCTGGCGCGCTTCTGCTTGAAGCACTCGCCCGCTCTAACGATCAACAACTGGCGGGCGCGATCATCTTCTTGCTCACGGCCACCATCGTCGGGCTGAACTTCGTCACCGACGTGGCGCTGGCCGTCCTTGATCCACGCATGCGGTCGTCGGTCATGGGAGGCGCGCAAGCATGAGCGATATGATCCAGGATCGGGAGGGTCTTGCCCCTGAGGTGAGCCAATCGGCCAAGGAAGCCTATTTCACGGCAAGCCAGCGCCAGCTCATCTGGGCCCGGTTTCGGCGCCAGCGCGCGGCGATGGTCGCGGCAGTGGTGCTGGTGGCGATGATCCTCATGGGGCTCTTTGCCGATTTCATCGGGCCCTATAATCCGACGATTGCAGGCGCCAATAAGGACTACACCAACGGCGCACCACAAATCCCCCGCTTTTGCGACGCGGCGGGGTGTTCCGCGCGGCCCTTCATCTACGGGCTGAAACGCGAGCGGTCCATCGAGACGAATTTCCGCTGGGTGACGACCATCGACACCGAAGACCGCCGCTACGTGCAGTTCTTCGTGCGCGGGGATGAGTACCGCTGGTTCGGGATCGCGCTGGACAGGCATCTTTTCGGCGTGGACGAAGGCACGATCCACCTTTTCGGCACGGACGATACCGGCAAAGACATCTTCAGCCGCACGCTGCATGCGATCAAGACCTCGCTTGCCGTGGGCACGCTCGGCGTGCTGATCTCTTTTGTCATGGCTTTGGTGATCGGTGGCATCGCGGGATTTTACGGCGGCTGGATCGACGGGGTGCTGCAGATGATCACGGATGCGATCCGGACCGTGCCTGCGATCCCGCTGTTCATGGCGCTCGCGGCCTTCGTGCCAGACACCTGGAGCGCCGAGGCGCGGTTTTTCTTCATCTCCATCATCCTCGGCATGATTGGCTGGCCGACGCTGGCCCGGCGTGTGCGCACGCATCTGCTGGTGGAACGCAATCAGGACTACGTGCTGGCCGCCAAGCTCTCGGGGGCGTCCTCGGGCCACATCATCCGCCGCCACCTGCTGCCCAGTTTTACAAGCTACATCATCGTCGATCTGGTGATTTCCTTTCCTTACATGGTGCTTTCCGAGACCGCGCTCAGCTTCATCGGGCTGGGGCTGAAAGATCCGGTCACGTCGCTCGGCGTGCTCTTGCAGAACACGACGCAGGCGGATGTGCTGCTGAACTACCAGTGGTATTTCATCCCGGTGATCTTTTTCGTCACGCTGGTCATGGCCTTCGTGTTTGTGGGCGACGGTTTGCGTGACGCCGCAGACCCTTATGGAGATCACAAATGACCGTCCTCTCTGCCCGCGACCTCACGATCCGATTTCGCACCGATGAGGGCCTGATCACGGCCGTGGAAAACGTGAGCTTCGATATCGCCGAGGGCGAGGTCTTGGGGCTCGTCGGCGAAAGTGGGTCGGGCAAATCGGTGACGGCGAAGGCGCTCATGCAGCTCAACGGGCGCAACACCGTCTACGATCCGGCCAGTCGCATCACACTCTTTGGTGAGCCGGATATCGATGTGCTGAGCCTCAGGCGCGAGCGCGACATGCGGCCGATCCGGGGCGGGCAGATCTCCATGATCTTTCAGGAACCGATGGCGAGTTTCGCCCCGGCGCTGACAGTCGGGCACCAGATGATCGAACAGCTGATGATCCACACGTCTATGAGCAAGCGCGAGGCACGCGCATTGTCCATCGAGATGCTGGACCGCGTGGGCATTACCGAACCCGCGCGCCGCATCGACCAATACGTTTTCGAGTTTTCCGGCGGGATGCGCCAGCGCGCCATGATCGCCATGGCGCTGAGCACCAAGCCCCGCCTGCTCATCGCGGATGAGCCCACCACGGCGCTAGACGTCACCATCCAGCGGCAGGTGATCGACCTGATGAAGGAACTGGTGGCAGATTTCGGCATGTCGATCCTGTTCATCACGCACGATCTCGGCGTGATCGCCCAGACTGCGGACCGGGTGGCGGTGATGTATCTCGGGCGCATCCTCGAAAGCGGACCGGTGCGCGACGTGCTGCGCACGCCCGCCCATGCCTATACCCGCGGGCTTCTGAATGCCCTGCCGAACCTCGATGATCTCGATGCCCCGCTCACGCCCATCCCGGGCGACATTCCCTCGCCCCTCGAGCGCCCGCGCGGCTGCGTCTTTCATCCGCGCAATCCGGAGCTGCGGCCCGGCTCAAGATATGCGCGCGAGGTCCCGCCGATGACGGAAGTGGGGCCTGACCATTTCGCCGCGCTCTTCCCCGAGGACGTGGCATGACCCCTCTGGTGCGCATCGACAATCTGACCGTCGCCTATCCGCTGGGTCGGCGGCTCGTTGGCCCACCTCCGATGCTGCGCGCGGTCAAGAACGTCTCGCTGGATATCCCCAAGGGCAGCTTCGTGGGGCTGGTTGGCGAAAGTGGGTCCGGCAAGACCACGCTGGGCCGCGCAATTCTCAAGGCCGCTCCCATCACCGAAGGCAGCATCACCTACGACGATGGGCAGAATCGCTTTGACATCGTGAGCCTCTCGGGCGCGCAGGAAAAGGCGTTCCG
>JASFFN010000316.1:0-3746 GCA_050124275.1 Roseobacter sp.
ATGAGGATGATGGGGATGCCGCGGCTTTTCACGTCCAGAATGAGCTCCAGCACCTTCCGGCTTTCCTTGACACCCAAAGCGGCGGTCGGTTCGTCCAGAATAATGACCTTCGAGCCAAAAGCCGCTGCGCGCGCGACCGCCACGCCCTGCCGCTGACCGCCCGAGAGCGTCTCTACCGCCTGATTGATGTTCTGGATCGTCATCAGCCCGAGCTCGGAGAGCTTGTCGCGGGCGATCTCCTCCATGCGTTTGCGGTCCAGCTGGCGCAGGAACTTCCCGCGCCACCCGGGTTTGCGCAACTCGCGCCCCATGAACATGTTGTCCGCGATGGACAGGGCGGGGGACATCGCGAGGGTCTGGTAGACCGTCTCTATGCCCGCTTCGCGCGCCTCGATGGGCGAGGTGAAGCGCACGGCCTTGCCGTCAAGCTCCACCGCGCCCTCGTCGGCAACCACGGCCCCGGATATGGCCTTGATGAGCGTACTCTTTCCAGCGCCGTTGTCTCCGATGACGGCAAGGATTTCTCCGGGCATCAGATCAAAATCGCACTGATCCAGCGCCGTCACCCGACCATATCGTTTTACCAGCCCGCGTGCTTTCAAGATCGGTTCCATTATGCCGCCACCTTTCTGATCCATTGGTCGACCGCAACCGCCGCGATGATCAGCAGACCGATAAGCAGATAGGTCCACTGGGCATCCGCCCCGAGCAGCCGCAAACCAAGCGTGAAGACCCCGACGATCAGAGCACCGAAGAACGTTCCCAGAATCGACCCGCGCCCGCCGAAAAGCGAAATGCCGCCGATCACAACGGCGGTGATGCTTTCGATGTTCAGCAACTGCCCCGAGGTTGGCGATACCGAACCGATCCGTCCGATCAGCGCCCAGCCCGCAAAAGCACATATCAGTCCGGCCAGCGCATAAACGGAAATCAGTGTTTTTCGCACGTTGACGCCTGAAAGTTCGGCGGCTTCCGGATCGTCGCCCACGGCGTAGACATGCCGCCCCCATGCCGTGTGCTTCAGCACGTAGGCCAGCACGAGCACAAGGACGAGCATGAAGATCACCCCGAAGGTAAAGACGGCACCGCCAATATTGAATTTGGCACCCATCAATTGCAGTATCGGGGCTTGCTCGGCAATTTCCTGACTACGGATTGTTTCATTTGCGGAATAGAGGAAGTTTGCTGCCAGAACGATCTGCCACATACCGAGAGTGACGATAAACGGGGGAAGTTTCATGGCCGCCACGAGCCACCCGTTCAACGCGCCGATCATGGTGCCGAAGGTGAGGCCACACAGGATGGATATCTCGGTCGGTATCCCGTAGCGGAAGGTAAACTGACCCATCACGACGGAAGAAATCACCGCGATGGCACCGACACTCAGATCGATTCCGGCGGTCAGGATGACGAGGCTTTGCGCCGCGGCGACGATGCCCACGATTTGCACCTGTTGAAGGATCAAAGTCAGCGCGAAGGGGGAAAAGAACTTGTCGCCCAGCAAGACGCCGAAAATCGCAATGGCAGCCAGCAGGACGAGGAGCGGCACCAGCGCTGGGGTCGTGTGGAGAGCGTGGTGAAACTTGCCAACGAAGCCTTTTTCGCTTTCGTCAAAAGAAGCAACTTCGGTCGCTGCAGCCGAGGCCGCCGCTTCATAGTTCTCGTTGTTCGCCATGTCTGGATCCCCCGCCGCCCCGAGTCATCTCACGGTCATTTGTTTCGGAAAGGGGCGGGCATCGGCGCGCCCCTTAACCGGACAAAGACCAGGTATCAGTGCAAGGTTATCAGCCCCAGCAGAGATCCATGCCTTCTTTGGTATCGATACTTTCGACCCCATCCACCGGCTTGTCGGTCACAAGAGCAACACCGGTGTCAAAGAAAGCCTTGCCTTCGGTTGCCTGCGGTTTGACGCCGTCCTTGGCCCATGCCGCGATGGCTTCGATGCCTTTTGAAGCCATCAGCAGGGGATACTGTTGCGAAGTCGCGCCAATGACGCCGTCGGCGACGTTCTGAACGCCCGGGCAGCCGCCGTCAACCGAAACGATCAGCACGTCATTTTCGCGTCCGATGGCTTTCAGCGCTTCATACGCGCCTGCGGCTGCCGGTTCATTGATGGTGTGGACCACGTTGATCATCGGATCCTTGGCAAGCAGATTTTCCATCGCGCGGCGGCCACCTTCCTCGTTGCCTTGTGTGACATCGCTTCCGACGATGCGCGGGTCCGATTCGTCGCCGATGACATTCGGGTCCGCCAGATCAATGCCGAAACCCTGCAGGAAACCCTGATTGCGCAGGACGTCAACGGTTGGCTGGCTTACTGCCAGATCCAGCGTTGCGATTTTGGCGTCTGCCGCTGCATCGCCCAGGGCCGCCGCAGCCCATTTGCCGATCAGTTCGCCGGCGAGAAAGTTGTCGGTGGCAAAGGTCATGTCAGCCGCGTCAATTGGCTCGAGCGGCGTGTCGAGGGCAATGACCAGAAGACCGGCGTCGCGCGCCTGCTGCACCGCCGGCACGATCGAAGACGTGTCGGACGCGGTCAGAAGAATGCCTTTTGCCCCGTTGGCAATGCAGGTTTCGATGGCGGCAACCTGTGTTTCGTGATCGCCATCCACCTTGCCGGCATAGGAATTCAGCGTGATGCCCAACTCTTCCGCCTTGGCAGTCGCGCCCTCACGCATCTTCACGAAGAAGGGGTTGGTATCGGTCTTCGTGATCAGGCAAGCGGAGATGCTATGCGCCTCGGCCGCGACCGTCGTTGCGCTTGCCATAAAGGCGAGAGCGGTACCCATCATGAGTTTTTTCATCAGATCCTCCCAAATCCTGTTCTGGCGCAGTTTTTTTGATGCGCCTCACATCTGACGGTGCTCTGATTCCGATTTAATGTCAAATAATTGAGCCGTATCCGGAAGACGAATGTCAGTATTGGCCATGGCAAGGGAGCGGGAGCGTTTTCACATCTTGATGGTTTTGAAGACGCGGCGCATGGCGTTGATCTGATTATCGATATTTTCGGCTTTCTCCGTCCCGAGAGAACAACGCATGATTGCATGAAAGAAACCCGATGCGTCCTGACCTGCCAGGGTCAGGCTGTTCACTTCAAACGGTTTTTCAAGACAAGGGGCGAAATGAGACCGTACCGCGTTCATCGCAGGCATGATGTCGCCTTTTATGCGTCCCGTCAGGGTGATGTGAAAGCGGAACTGGTCCATGACGTATGGGTGGCCCCAAGCCGCGAGATTGCGCTCTTGCGCAGGGCTCAGTTTTGGGCGGCGTTTGGCAAGCTCTTCGGCGCTTGGTGGTGCGCGGAACGGATCGAGGTCTTTCACCGTCATCGCGGCCAGCACAGCAAGTTCGCTTTGATCGCCGATCGGGACAAGCGCGATGAACCGCCCCATACGGGTCACTTCAAGACCGTCGAGGATCAAGAGCGCCGCGCGCTGGAACTGATTTGAAAGCTTTTTTAAAGTCTGCTTCGATTTCGCCATCTGCGAGGAAAAAAGGCGGCTTTACGGTGCCGTGCAAACCGTACTTCCGAGGCGACTCGGTCAATTCGGTGAGATCAACTCCCACGACCTCCGGATGCGGTTGACTGACGCCGCTCAGGATGTCCCACCCCAGCCACTGCGGCCCTTTGCTGCCGCGTTCGGCAGTCGGAGTGAAATAGGCCGCATATCTTTGAAACATGGCACTTCGAGTCTTTGCGGCAGAGTATCGGTGGCGCTGTCCGACTACCGGACGTGCGCTAG
>JASFFN010000317.1:0-3742 GCA_050124275.1 Roseobacter sp.
GGTGCGGATTCAGAGCGGACTGAAGCAGATAGCCGTCCGGGTGTTTATTCAGAATTGCACTGCAAAAAGCATCCAGCGGCTGACGAGACCCGTTGCCAAAAACCACCGCATCGCCCGACACGGCCTCAATCCGGACCACCCCGGTCGCACCGGAACCGCGGCACCGTTTTCCGAACACCGGGAAAGACGCCTCAGCGGTCAGAAACTGTTTCAGGGCTTTTTCATCCGCCAGGACCGGCAAGGTGCCGAAACCGTCCTGCGCGCTTACAACCGCCTGCGTGTCCGCTGCACCCAGCCCCAGTTGGCGCAACATCGCGCTGTAGAGCACCTTGTTTGCAATGAAAGCACGCGACGGCGTCAATTCCGGCGGCGACAAACGTGCGTTGAGTGCGGACGAGCCCTTTCTCCCGACGTATTGCCGCTTTTCCTTCATCGGCATCGCAGGGTCAAACAAACCGAATGTGTAATACTCTTTGGGCCGGATCCTTTGCCAGCCGATGCTCAATGCCAGCATTTCGCGCATCTGCCTGAGAGGGCTTACGTGATGAACCTTCGCGACACGCAGTAAAATCGGATAATCGTTCTGGTTGCCTGTATCCGACGCCTGCAGGAGCGCCGTCTTTTGGGCGCCTTCAACTGCAATGTTTGCCATTGCTGCCTCCATTGTTTTTTTTGCAGCGACGCTAGCAACGCTGATGCAGTATCTCCATCAGATTGTTTCCAAATGCTCAAAATAGGCAAAGAATGGCGACAAATGCGCCACATTGTTTCTGATTCTGCTTAAAATCAGTCAGTTTGCCGGTATCGGAGAAAGAGGTACAGGGGCAAGCCGCAGCTTACGCCGATGCAGAACGTCGCCGGTATGGCCAGAAAGCCGAGCCAGCGACGGGTCTGAATTGTCTCCACAATCACCCAGAGGGTCAACGCGACCGCTGCGATGGTCAGATCCCAGACAAGCCCGCTGGACGCCGCATTGGCATGCCACGCGTCCACCATCGCCATAAGGTCATATCCGTTCGCGTTGAACCAGGAGACGAAGTAATACATCGGATGGATCGATCCCCAGATCGCCAGCACGAGATACACAATGCGCATGACGCTCACCTCAGTCGTCCCTCACAAGCCCGCAACATCGACATCATGGCACCAGCCATCCCGCGTTGACTTTCGGCCCAGCCGGTTTTCTCAGAACGCGTGAAAAAACAGCGTCCGTTCCGTCGCAACAGGCGCACACCGCCATATGGAGGATCAGCGGGCGAGACACACGCATCGGTCAAAGGCTTAGAAAGACGGAAACCGGGCTCTGATGCAGGCCGAGGCCGGCGCTGGCGTTTCCGCTGCTGCCGATTGAAGCCGCGACAGTCGCTGTCGGGCGTTCGGGCTCTCCATCCACACCGCACGCGACCAGAGCCGTCAGCGCGGTCAAAACCAGAGCGATGCGTATCATGTCAAAGCCTCCTTCCACCGCGCGATCTGTTCGCGCACGCGTTGCGGTGACGTCCCCCCGTAGGATATGCGACTGTTCACCGAGTTTTCCACCCCAAGCACGTCAAACACATCCTCGGTGATCGCGCCGTGCTCGGATTGCATGTCCGCAAGGCTCAGATCCGGCAGGTCGCAGCCCTTTTGCTCGGCCAGCGCCACCAGACGCCCGGTAATATGATGCGCGTCGCGAAACGGCAGGCCGAGGACACGCACCAGCCAGTCGGCAAGATCGGTCGCCGTGGAAAAACCGGACCCCGCCGCCGCGGCGAGGCTGGCGCGGTTGGCCGTCATATCACTCACCATCCCCGTCATCGCGGCGAGAGCCAGCAACAAATTGTCCGCTGCATCAAAGACCTGCTCCTTGTCTTCCTGCATGTCCTTGGAATAGGCCAGCGGCAGGCCTTTCATCACCATCATGAGCGCGGTATTCGCGCCGAAAATCCGCCCGACCTTGGCCCGGATCAGTTCCGCCGCGTCGGGGTTCTTTTTCTGCGGCATGATCGACGAACCGGTCGAGAAGCGATCGCTGAGCGTCACGAACCGGAACTGCGCGGAAGACCAGATGACCAGTTCCTCGGCGAAGCGGCTGAGATGGACCGCGCAGATGCTGGCCGCACCGAGAAATTCAAGCGCGAAGTCCCTGTCACTGACCGCGTCCAGCGAGTTGGCGGCAGGCGCATCGAAACCCAAGGCTTCTGCCGTCATCTGGCGATCTATGGGGAAAGAAGTTCCCGCCAGGGCAGCAGCCCCGAGCGGGCAGGTGTTCATCCGCGCGCGCGCGTCGCGGATCCGTCCGAGATCGCGTCCGAACATCTCCACATAGGCCATCATGTGATGCCCCCATGTCACCGGTTGCGCTGTCTGCAGATGGGTAAAGCCGGGCATCACCCAGTCAGCACCCGCGTCAGCCTGCGCCAGCAAAGCGCGAATGAGGGCCGTCAAGCCACTATCCGCCGCGTCGAGCTGGTCGCGCACCCATAGTTTGAAATCGGTTGCCACCTGATCATTTCGACTGCGCGCCGTGTGCAGGCGGCCCGCCGGTTCTCCGATTAGCTCTTTCAACCGCGCCTCGACATTCATGTGAATGTCTTCCAGCGCCGTCGAGAAAGCGAAAGTTCCGGCTTCGATTTCTGACAAGACCGTGAGCAGACCTTCCTGAATCGCATCGGCGTCGCTACCCTCGATGATGCCTGTCGCACCCAGCATCGCGGCATGCGCCCGGGAGCCTTCGATGTCCTGTGCAGCCATGCGCTTGTCAAACCCGATCGAGGCATTAATTGCCTCCATGATCGCATCGGGGCCATTCGCAAAACGGCCGCCCCACATCTGATTCGAAGATTTCGGGTTTCGCGTGTCTGTCATCTCTTGCCACTCTTCGGAGGGAATATGAAAATTCTGCTATCCGCGCTCGTGTATACGGCCCTTGGCGTCGGTGCAATCGCATGCGCCGGCATGGCGCGCGCTGACCTTGCGGCGGCTGCCGAGTTGCGTGACGGTGACATGAAAAAACTCATATTCCACGAGACGCCGCAACCCGTGCCTGATGCAGTTTTCTTTCTGGCGGACGATGCGGGAGAGGCGACGCTGCAAGACTACGAGGGAAAATTCGTTCTGCTGAACTTCTGGGCCACATGGTGCGCGCCCTGTCGCAAGGAAATGCCACAGTTGTCCGAGCTTCAAACGGAGTTCGGCGGGGATGACTTCGAAGTCCTGACCATCGCCACAGGGCGTAACTCGCCCACCGGGATCAAGAAGTTCTTCGCCGAGATCGGCGTCGACAACCTGCCGCGTCATCAGGACCCCAAGCAGGCGCTTGCAGGTCAGATGGCGATTTTCGGACTGCCGATCACGGTTCTGATCGACCCGCAAGGCCGTGAGGTCGCGCGCCTGCGCGGCGACGCGGACTGGGCTTCGGACACGGCGAAGCAGATCATTGCGACGATGCTGGATGCCCCCTCGAACTAGGCCGCGCGCAGGAGAATGGCGGCTTCCGGCGATGTGAGGTTGCGCCGCGCATAGCCCCCGTAGGTGTAGGGATCAAAGCGCAGATCCGGATACCGGGAGAGCAAGTATTCACGATCATCAGCGTCGAGGCTTGACAGCGCTGTGTTCGCGGGATGAAAGCTTTCAGTCGCCACACCGTTGGCCCAGAGCACGTTGTGCTCCGGCAGCAACAGGTGGATGTAGGTCACCGCGCGCGCCTGCACATCGGTGCAGATGAGGCGGCCGTCGATCAGGTCTTTAGCCGCCACAAGAA
>JASFFN010000318.1:0-3727 GCA_050124275.1 Roseobacter sp.
TCGAGAATCAGCTTTTCCCACAGCCTCCTGCTGTCGTACTCGGGCACACCCCAATCGGTGTCGTGATACGCCAGATAAATTTCTTCAGGCCCTGCCCAGCCACAACGCACAGTCATTATTTTCAACGCTTTTCCGGTCTCCCGACTCAATTAAAGCACGTCTAAAAATAGAACAAAATGAGAAAATTAACTCCATTTTAGCAGATCGCAACGCACGTTGGCACAAACCGGGAACATGAGGATCACGATGGCTGGACCAAGAAAACGAATGATGGCGGATCTTGCGCCGGGTAGCGACAGCCCCTTGAATTTTGCCGTCACGGCCCGCGACAAACAGGTCATGGACATGGTCGCCGGCGCGATCCGGCACAAGCAGGTGCTGCTCGCATTCCAACCGATCATGCAGGGCCGTGACCAAAGCAAGGTGGCTTTTTACGAAGGTCTGATCCGTGTCCTGGATGAGACCGGGCGTGTTATTCCTGCGGGCGTTTTCATGGATACGATCGAAAATTCCGATCTCGGGCGCGAACTGGACACGCTCGCATTGCACAAAGGCTTGCGCGCTTTGCACGAGAACCCGCATTTGAGGTTGTCGATCAACATGTCCGCACGTTCGATCGGCTACAAGGCATGGAACCAGACGCTCAATCGTTGGTTGAAGCAAAACGAATTGATCGGCGAACGCCTCATACTGGAGATCACTGAAAGTTCGGCGATGATGGTCCCGGAACTGGTTGTCGATTTCATGGACCGTTTGCAGATGCAGGGCATCTGCTTTGCGATGGACGATTTCGGCGCAGGCTACACGGCACTGCGGTATTTCAAGGATTTCTGTTTCGACATCATCAAGATCGACGGCCAGTTTATCCAGGGAATTGCGGGCGACTCTGACAATCAGGCGATGACATCGGCGATGATCTCGATCGCGCGGAATTTTGACATGCTGACCGTTGCAGAGTTTGTCGAAAACCAGGAGGACGCGGACACACTTGTCAGACTTGGTGTAGACTGTTTGCAAGGTTTTCATTTCGGTGCGGCGACAACACGGCCTCCATGGCTGCGTCAGCGTGAATTGCAACAAGCCGTCTGATCATGCGCCCTGCAACGCTTTGCGCTGCTGTGTCACAGATCGGGCGGTTGCCGGTGTGTTGATCATGGGTTAACAGTGCCATTGGGAACGGAAAGGCACAGCTTGGATATTGCCCGCTGAACGCCCTTTCGGAAAATGGCAAAGGACCAAGCACCATGACGAATGTCGTAATCGCCTCCGCCGCCAGAACTGCCGTCGGCAGCTTTGGTGGATCATTCGCTAACACGCCTGCACATGATCTTGGCGCGGCAATGCTCAAGGAAGTCGTTTCCCGCGCTGGTGTCGACCCCTCGGAAGTCTCGGAAACGATTCTGGGCCAGGTTCTGACGGCGGCTCAGGGCCAGAACCCGGCCCGGCAGGCGCACATAAATGCCGGTTTGCCGCAGGAAAGCTCGGCGTGGACCATCAATCAGGTTTGCGGCTCCGGCCTCCGCTCGGTTGCTTTGGGAGCCCAGCACATTCAACTGGGCGATGCCGATATCGTAGCCGCCGGCGGTCAGGAAAACATGACGCTTTCTCCTCATGCAGCACCCCTGCGCGCCGGCCACAAGATGGGCGACGTGAAATACATCGATACGATGATCCGCGACGGCCTCTGGGATGCTTTCAACGGTTACCACATGGGTCAGACAGCGGAAAACGTGGCCGAAAAGTGGCAGATCAGCCGGGACCAGCAGGACCAATTCGCGGTTGCCTCGCAAAACAAGGCGGAAGCTGCCCAGAAAGCCGGCAAGTTCGATGATGAGGTCTTCGCCTACACGATAAGCACACGCAAAGGTGACATCGTTGTCGACAAGGACGAATACATCCGGCATGGCGCGACCATAGAGGCGATGCAGAAACTGCGCCCGGCGTTCACCAAGGACGGCTCCGTCACGGCGGCCAACGCATCTGGCCTGAACGACGGCGCGGCGGGCGTGCTGCTGATGTCGGCGGACAACGCTGAAAAGCGTGGCATCGAGCCAATGGCGCGCATCGCCAGCTATGCCACCGTCGGCCTCGATCCGTCGATCATGGGCGCGGGTCCGATCTATGCCAGCCGTAAAGCCCTCGAAAAAGCAGGCTGGAAGACGGATGATCTCGATCTGGTAGAAGCGAACGAGGCTTTCGCCGCACAGGCATGTGCCGTCAACAAGGACATGGGGTGGAACCCCGAGATTGTGAATGTCAACGGCGGCGCCATCGCCATCGGCCATCCGATCGGCGCATCCGGCGCACGCATCCTCAATACGCTGCTCTTCGAAATGAAACGGCGCGATGCAAAAAAAGGTCTTGCCACGCTTTGCATTGGCGGCGGCATGGGTGTCGCCATGTGTCTGGAGCGCCCCTGATCCAGATCAGGGCGGCGCGCGGGTGCGCCGCCTAATTACACTGAATTCAATCACGCTCGCTGCTTTCGGGAACAGGCGGCGGGCCTTTAAAAAAAAACATCAATCCCGACCACTGGAGGAGACTGAAGAATGTCCCGTGTCGCACTTGTTACCGGAGGCAGCCGTGGCATCGGCGCCGCAATTTCCACCGCGTTGAAGGACGCCGGCTATTCTGTCGCGGCCACCTACGCCGGCAACGACGAAGCTGCCGCCAAATTCACGGCTGAGACAGGCATAAAGACGTACAAATGGAACGTCGCAGATTATGACGAGAGCGCTGCGGGTATTGCCCAGGTCGAATCCGATCTCGGCCCCATTGACGTGGTCGTCGCCAATGCAGGGATCACGCGCGACGCGCCGTTCCACAAGATGACACCGGAGCAATGGCATCAGGTCATCGACACGAACCTGACCGGCGTGTTCAATACGATCCACCCGGTATGGCCCGGCATGCGCGAGCGGAAGTTCGGCCGCGTGATCGTGATCAGCTCGGTCAATGGTCAGAAAGGCCAGTTCGCCCAGGTGAACTATGCCGCGACAAAGGCCGGCGATCTGGGCATTGTAAAGTCGCTCGCTCAGGAAGGCGCGCGCGCCGGGATCACGGCCAACGCGGTCTGCCCTGGCTACATCGCGACAGAAATGGTGATGGCGGTGCCGGAAAAGGTGCGCGAAAGCATCATCGCGGGCATCCCGGCGGGGCGGCTCGGCGAGCCAGAGGAAATTGCGCGCTGTGTGACGTTCCTCGCCTCGGATGATGCAGGCTTTATCAACGGATCGACCATTTCAGCGAATGGCGCGCAATTCTTCGTTTAACATCATTACAGTATTATACTGGGCCGGTTCTGTTCGAACCGGCCCTTTTGCATTTCATCTGTAGAGTACCGCCGCCGGCTTTCGGACACGGGCCGCAGCGTGGCGTGCGGCGCGGCGCTTGCAGGACGAGAAGTCTCTAACCGTTCTCGCGGGCTACGCCCTGACCACAAAGTGGGTGGCCCCGGCCAAGACGCCGGCACTTGCAGAGAAATACATAACTGGAAGTTTGACGAACGCGGTCCTCGTTTCGCGTAAGGCGGATCATGGAATCGACGCCGCTCACGCAGACGTCGGTGTTGTCCGTGGGCGGCGGGTGCTTGTGGTCAAAGACACCGACGAGCGATGCCTCGCCCTGCCTTTTCCCAAGCGCTCGTGACCGGTGCACGGTTTTGTTTTTGTCCCCCGCAGGGACACAGCATCACCGGCACGTGCTTACGTTCCGCGCGTGTATTCTC
>JASFFN010000319.1:0-3708 GCA_050124275.1 Roseobacter sp.
CATGCCGACGATCGTGGCAATGATGTACACGGTCATGGTGCCCAGCAGGTAGCCCATGATGAGATCAGGATACCAGATGTCAGCGAATGACAGGTTGGCGGAAAATCTGAACAGCATCGCCGTCAGGGCGAAATAAAACACGAACTTGGTGAGGTAGGCGGTCGCCTCTTCGGAAAAAAACCGCGTGCGACCGGCCCAGTACCCCAGGGCGATCAGCGCGAAAAAGGGCACTGTCTTGAAAAAGATTTCTATCATGTTGGCATGTCAGGCGTGCAGCCCTTTCCCTAGCCGGATCCGATCAGCACACCTGCTGCAAACACCAGAGCACCTCCCAGCACCACCTGGAATGTGGCGCGCAGAAAGGGCGTGTCCATGTATTTGTTCTGGATCCATGCGATCGCCCAGAGTTCGACGAAAACGACGAATACCGCGATGATCGTCGCAGTCCAGAAATCCGGGATCAGGTAGGGTAAGGCATGCCCCAGTCCGCCTATCGTGGTCATGATGCCGGAGGCAAATCCCCGTTTGACCGGAGAGCCGCGTCCGGACAGTTCGCCATCGTCGGATGCCGCTTCGGTGAAGCCCATGGAAATGCCGGCACCCACCGATGCCGCCAGACCGACCAGAAAGGTTGTCCAGGTGTCCTGCGTTGCGAAGGCAACGGCAAAGATCGGTGCCAGCGTGGATACGGACCCGTCCATCAGTCCGGCCAGACCCGGCTGCACCCATGTCAGGATGAACTGCCGTCTGTCCTGCGCGTCTTCCGCTTCCCGGCTTTCCTCGGTCAGATGCTCGGCTTCCAGTTCACCGGCCGTGCGCTGATGGCCGGCTTCGGCTGCAGCGAGCGTGCCGAGCAGTTCACGTGTCGCCGCGTCCGAGGTTCGCGCGGCGGCTTTCAGATAAAAATGCTCCGCATCGCGCTCCATTGCTTCGGCTTCGGCGCGTATCTTCTCGATGCCGAGGTTCTCCATCAGCCAGACAGGCCGTCTGTTGTAGTAACCGGCAACATGCTCGCGGCGGATCAGCGGGATGGTGTCGCCAAATCGTTTTCGGTGCAGGTCGATCAGGCGCTGACGATGGGTGTCCTCTTCGGCGGCCATGCCATCGAATACTTTTGCAGTGTCCGGGAAGTTCGGCCGCAATAGCTCCGCGTAGCCACGGTAAATGCGTGCGTCGTCCTCTTCGGACGAAATCGCCAAGGCAAGGATCTGCTGCTCGGAGAGATCGCTGAAACGTTTGCGGGAAAAGGAAAAGGGCATGGCCAGACTCCGTTTTAGAATGGCTCTAAGTTATGTCGGCGCGCGCTTCAATCAATGTGTTGCCTCGTTTTGACTTTTTTCTTGGGAAGTGAACCGAACGGTTTATACTCGTCGGACAAACCGCCGGGGACACCATGACAGTCGCGACAATAGCCATTCGGAAAGGGCGAAAATTCGATCAGGTCCTCGAGGGCGCGCGCCAGGTGTTTATGAGTGATGGTTTCGAAGGCGCCAGTGTGGATGAAATTGCGCGTGTTGCGAACGTGTCGAAAGCCACATTGTATAGCTATTTCCCGGACAAGCGATTGTTGTTCATGGAGGTTGCGACGACCGAGTGTCAGCGTCAGGCGCGGGATGCAATGGACAATATAAACATGGAGGCGTCGCCGCGAGAAGTGCTGACGCAAACCGGGCGGCATTTCCTGGGTTTCATCACGTCGGATTTCGGTCAGAGGATTTTCAGGATCTGCGTGGCTGAATCGGACCGGTTTCCCGAGTTGGGTCAGAAGTTTTACAATTCCGGACCGGCGGTTTTCCGCAGCGAGATGGCCACTTATTTCAAAAATGCCGAGGCTCGCGGAGAGTTGTGCATGGCCGACTATACTCTGGCCGCTGACCAGTTCGGAGAGTTGTGCAAGGCGGACGTGTGGCCGAAGCTGATTTTCGGCGTGATAAAATCCGTATCGGAGGCGGACATCGCCCGTGTGGTTGAGAACGCGGTCGAGACTTTCATGGCGCGCTACGGCGTCTAGCCAGACTCGACTCAGCAACGGTACAACGCTATTTGCTGATAGAACAAAACAAGAACAATTGAGTCGTTCAAACCGTCGCCGCCATGAAAACCAGACGTATTCTCTCTTTGTGGTTTCCGCACTTTGGGGCGAATCGCCTGATGCGCCGTGACCCCTTGCTGGCAGACGTGCCACTTGGCGTTGTCGAGGAGAAGCACAACAGTCAGGTGTTGTCCTCGCTCAATCCCGTGGCAGCAGGGTTTGGCCTGCGTGTCGGCCAACCGGTGCGGGATGCCCATGCCATGTGTGAAGCGCTGGTGACCCGCAGCCGCAGCAAGCCGGCAGAGGCAGCTTTTCTGAGCACCCTGCAACGCTGGGCGGGCAAGTTCAGCCCATGGGTGGCACCGGAGGCAGACGACGGGCTTGTGGTCGATCTGACGGGCTGCGCACATCTTTTCGGCGGTGAAGAGCCCCTTTTGTCCGTGGTCCAGCAGGACTGTGAGGATCTGGGCCTTGTGGTCTCAATGGGGCTCGCAGACACAAGAGGGGCGGCCTGGGCCCTGGCGCGCTTTGCCGGGCAGCAGGCAGGCTCACACCGCAGCGGGGATGCGATTGATCAGGAGGCACGTGCAACGCGTTCCCGTGCGGGCAAGAGGCGGCATTGGACAAAGGGCGGGGCCGCGCCGCTTGTAACGATGGGCGAAGACGCCATGGCGCACCGTATAGCAGCCCCCGGCCAGACCTACTCCGCGCTGAGCCCTCTGCCGGTCGCGGCCTTGAGGCTCGAAACCGACATGATCGCGCAATTGTCCCGGTTGGGCATTCGCCGGATCAGGGATTTGCTGGGCCAGCCCCGGGCGAGCCTGGCGCGGCGCTTCGGGCGCGGACTTGTGATGCGGATGGATCAGGCCATGGGCGCCGCGCCCGAGCCTGTCTCTCCGGCCAGGGCACCTGACCATTTCGCGGTGCGCATGACGCTGCCGGAGCCGATCGGGCTGGAAGAAGACATTCTCGCAGGTATTGATCGCCTGCTGCAGCGGCTTTGCGAGAGCCTGCAGAAAAAGGGGCATGGGGCGCGGCGAGTTTTGTTTCAGGCTTATCGCACGGACCATGACATAGAGTCGATCGAGGTCGGACTGGCCCGCGCGTCGCGCGACCCGGCGCGTATCCGACCGTTGATTGCGTTGAAACTCGACAAAGTCGATGCGGGCTTCGGGATCGACATGCTGCGCCTTGCGGCGGTGCAAACCGAGCCTATTCACGCCCGCAGCGCTGTGGGGCATCTCGAGGCCGGTGCCGCCGTGAGTAGAAAGCTGGCCGCGAGCACGGCGCTGGATGACCTGATCGGGCGGATTGGGGCGCGAATAGGGTTGGAGGCGATCACGCGTCTTGCGCCCGCTTCCAGCCACATCCCCGAAAAGACCGCGATCACACTTGCTGCCGCATGGTCAACCGCCCATGAGCAGGACTGGCCACGCCCTGCAAACAAACGTCCCTTGCTGATGTGGCAGCCGGAGCCCGTGCAGGCACCGGACCATCCACAGGTTCCAGAAAGCTTTCGCTGGCGCGGTCAGACCCTGCGCCTGGTTCGCGCGGTCGGACCGGAGCGGATCGCTCCGGAATGGTGGCTTGATGATCCGAACTGGCGCAGCGGGGTGCGCGATTACTGGGTGACGGAGACAGAGGACGGCCAGCGGCTCTGGCTGTTTTACGCGCAT
>JASFFN010000320.1:0-3701 GCA_050124275.1 Roseobacter sp.
CTTCAGCTGCTGCTTGGTCGGGCGCCAGAATGCGAAGTCGATTGCAAACGCAAACCTTTGTCGCCGCCTTGATCTGGATAAACCTGGCACGGGGCGAAGTTGTCTTGCCGCGAAGGACACCGTTGTCGCGAACCCGCCACTTGAGCAATTCCAGACGCGGATCGACGAGCTTTGGACTGCCGGCTGCAGGTTGTCTCGTGCCGCTTCAGGCAAGGCTTGCGCAAGCGACAAACCGAAAACCCTCGTGCGCGTGCAGCGGGCCTTTGAGGGCGGAACACAGCGCTCAGGTCGGGTCTACGATGCCCATTGCCAGCAATCGCAAGGCCGTCATTGAAGGGATGAAAAAGTACTCGCCGCCACGGCATTCGACAAAAGTTTTCAACTTGCTCATGATATAGGGCGGCTTGCCGCTTTTGGGGTTCGAGGGGATCGTGTGACGCGTGTGATGCCGGTGTTCCCCGAGCATCGGGCAGGTGTTGTTTCCCTGGTGGAAATCGAGCCCGTATTGAACCCATTGCTGCTGGACGAATTCGAATTGGCGAAAGAGGCTGGCGCCGATCAGCATCATTGCGACACCCTGCTCCGTCTCGTCGGTATTTTTGGCAGGATCCGACGCCCCGTAGGGCAGTCCACGCCGCAGGATGCGCCGCCGTTTGTTGAGCGCATGCGTGGCATCCGGATTGGAATACGGCTTGCCGGACTTATCGAGACCGCCCGTGTTCAGGGGATCGAGATAATCCCGGGTATTCACGCGCCGGATGTGCGCCCCGCCCGGCACTTTGAAGCCAGGCATATCGTCCGCGTAGCGGAAATCCGACGCAGCGGGCGAGTGCAGGTAACCGGTCTGGTTTTGCAACGCCTTCACGGGATCGGGATCATCAAACCCGTTTTTCGCGCGAAACGCCCGCCAGTCAGCATATGTCGACACGACCGCGAGCGGTACGCCGTCTGACCAGCGGCCGCACACTTTTGCGCGCAGCGTCTCCACCGCTTCCTCCTCGGAGACATCCATGACCTTGGCGTAACGAGCCGCTTCTTGCTGAAGAACCTCGGCAAAGCTGCTGACATTTTCATGCAGCTTGCGGTACGCCATGAAGGTTCCGTTCTGCGAAAACTCCGGTGGCATGGCTGCGGGCGGCAGTTCCTGGCTTTCATCCGGATGGCCGAGCAGAAACTCTCCTGCCGCGATGGGTACCCATCTGCCATCCACACGTTTGCCGCGCCCGATGACCTTTTCCGGCATTTCGGAGGTCCGGTATTGCCCTTCAAATACCGGATCGCCGATGCCGTCTGCAAACCCGAAATGCTCTTTTGGCGTCGGCAGAGCCAGATCGCCGAAGCGGTCAAAGACGGCATTCGCCTCCTGAAAATCCGCCGTGCCGTCCCGCCCGATGCCCGACAGCAGGCGAACGCCAGAATGTGACGCGGCGCACAGGTCCCTGAGCCATTGCGTCCGTTCTTCCAATTCATCAACCGGCGCGGCCGTTCCGGGTGCCTTGATCTGGGCGTTCAGCGAAATCCAGATGTGGACATCATCCGCGCCGTTGTTTCCGGCCACGCGGTTCTTGCGCCAGATCGGGTCCCAATGCGCGTCCCAGTCCGGATCATCCTCCGCAACCTTGTTGGTATCCCTGTCACCCAGCACGAAGGCGCGGTCTTTCATGCCTTCGGCAAATTCGAAGGGCAGGCCCTTGAGCGTGCGTGCAGGAACGCCCAGTTGCCACAAACCGAAAAACGAAAACCCGATATTGACCGTGCACTTGGGCTTTTCCGCTTCTTCCGGCCAGCGTGCGGCAGTCGTGACATGCAGCCGCACTGCGTCAACGAATTTCCTGCCCTCTTCGGGTTTCGAAATATTGAAAAACAAGTATCGCGCGAAGGGGAACGAAAACCTGCCGTAAGCGCGAACCACATTGCCCTGAATGTCATGGAGGTTGAGCGTGCGTGTCATCCGGCAGTGTCCTCTTGTTCAGGGCGCGGCGATCACACCGGGCGACTGCGTCGGTGCACGCCGGTCAGCGGGCTTGTGAGTTTCTACAAACGCGCCGAATTGCTTGTGCAGGTCCTGCGGCGAGGCCCCTTGCGCCTCCACCACGAAGTCAGCGAATTTCTGTTGCAGATAAAGCGCTTTGAGCACCGACGGCAGGTCATCGTACTTGGCCGGCGGTAGTGGTTTTTCCCCATTCCTGAGAGCGTAGGAGACGGCTGCGTATGCGGCGGCTCCGGTCACGACCAAACCCAGGACAAACCCCAAAAGTGTATCGATCCCGACGCCAGGCACCTGCATGACGCCGGACAGACGCAAAACAAGGGCGAAAAGAGAGAAAAGCAGCGGCAGCGCCACCGCCGCGATGAGCCATTTCAGGGGTAAATGATGGAATTTGGGCAATTCGAGATAATAGTCGTGGAACGGCATTGTCGTTTCGACGTGACAGCGGTTCAGGTAATCGGCGAAGTCCTGCGCGCTGTCCACCCCGTCGAAACCTTCGCAGTTCATGTAGATTTCCCGCAATTCCGCTTCCATCGTTTCCCAAAGCCGGATCGCGTAAGCTTCGCGCACGCGTCGCTGTTGTGATGGCGAAAGCTCCTTCGGCAACGGGGCTCCGTCTTCCAGAACCGCATCGATATCCGCGCAGAAGACGAGGTAGGATGTGTTGAGCCGGTCCACGGGCTTTACGTCCGCAGGGTCGTCCCCGAGAAGCGACGCGGCAAGCGCGTTCCGCCCGACCCGACCGTTGAAGACAACGTCGTTCAGCACGAACATTCTTGCCAGATGGGTCCGCGTGTTTCGCGCGAACGGGCTGTTCTGGCCGATCTTCTCGGTTGCCGGAGACTGAATCGCAGATGGTAATTTGGCCAGGGCAATACGCACGGCCTGCGTATACGAGCCATGCATGTTCGCAGCTGTGGCACTATCCTTTATGGGTGCCAGTGTTGTCAGGAAATAATGTCCGCTGTCCAGATCGGGCATGTCGGCGGCTCCTCAGGAAGATGGCGTGTTCAGAAACGCGCCGCGGTTGATGTCCGCGCGCTCGGTACTGATACTGGCCACCGGGCCAAAGCCCGCATCTCCGAACCCAAGTTGCACGTCCACAAGCGCCGCTTTGTAGGTTTCGGCAAATTGCTCCGGGCTTTGCGTCTTGTGCGCGTCTTCCAGCTTCAGCAGCGCGTCGTAGATCCTGAGCGATGTCTTGATGTCGCGTTGCGCAGATCCCGGCGTGGCGTTGTAGTAGTAATCGGTCGTGATCTGATTATGGGTGATATAGGTTTTGAAGGGGGTAATGGGGACCGACAGTGGATACTTGGTGGCGGAGAACCAGAACAGGTTCAGCCCATTCGGGATACCGTCTGAAAAGGCGTCGATGTACTGATCCCATGTTCCGTTGAAATTCGAGCAAAAAAGCATGTAGTCATTCGCCAGCGACTGTTTGCCCTGCCCCAGATCCGGCCAGTCCTGAGGCCTGATGACCACCCACCGGGCAAAGTGGATCAGGGACAGCCCCAACAATCCCATCAGCCGCTGCGGCATGCCTCGGGCCGCCATGAACAACAACCGGTTTATCCAGGTGATCTTGGGGTTGCTCGGCGTTACCACGTTCATGGCATAGGCCTTTCCGGCAATGTTCGTCATAACGCGCCTCGGCAATAAAGCTAAACAATGACCTCAAAATACCACGATTGGTTGAGTTTGTTAATGATTT
>JASFFN010000321.1:0-3690 GCA_050124275.1 Roseobacter sp.
AGTGTCAGATTCTTCTTGCGAAGGCGACGAAGTCGCATCGGTCTCGCTATCCGCAGTTTGAGTTTCCTCCGCAGTTTCCGACTGGGTGTCACCTGAGGCGCCAGAGTCCGGCGATGTTTCTTCGGAAGATCCTGTGCCCGTGTCGTCAGAGCTTTCGCTTCGATCCGAGTAGCTGCTGTACGTTCCGCCGCTGGATGAAGCTTGAGCGTCGCCTTCTGTTGATGTCGCTTGGGTGTATTCACTCGCCAAAATTGGCGGGGGTCCTTCGAGAAGGCTGGCCGATGCCTGCACCATTGATATCGCTCCATCCCGGGTCTGCCCGAGCGCGTTGACGCCGATGATGGCGATAAATGCGGCCCCAACAACAAAATCAACTGTTACAACGCCGCTTTCGCAGCACCAGAACCGCTGCAAATTACCAGCACGCTTTACTCTTCTCGGGGCGTGCCCGAACATACTTTTACGACACAACATTTTTAACAACACTCGCTTTACCACTCACTTCAGCAACAGAGTTAACCATGGTCTATGGCCAGTCAGTGAAAAAACAGAGTATTTGTCGAGCAGTTTTCGTGTCGGAAAACTGGCTGACTGGTCAACAATCAGAAACAATTCATGGTAGCCAGCGACATTGTCGGCACTGCGGTGTTGTTCGCAAGAGACCTAAAGCCTTGCACCAGATAGTGCAAGGCGGGGTATTCGATTGAACTTCTGGGAAGTAATATCAGAGCAGTTTCAGATCACTCGCCATCTGCCGGCCATCGCGGCCTTCGGTCAATTCAAAGCTGACCTTCTGGTCATCGGCGAGCCCGGTCAGCCCAGAGCGCTCAACAGCGGAGATGTGTACAAATACATCCGAGCCGCCGCCTTCGGGTGCAATGAACCCGTAGCCTTTGGTTGTGTTAAACCATTTCACGGTGCCGGTTGGCATTTCCCGTGCCTCCTTTCAATTCATGTGCCTTGCTTAATCCATTCAAGGCTGTATCACTGGCGCCTCCAATAGCCTTCTGTGGCAGACGCCCTGTAGCAAAGATTGTACTCTGCCTGAAAAAATCAAGCATAAGGCGTTACAATTGGACCAGAACCGCTTTGCGTTCGACTGTGGATGGGGAAAATATATGCAACTCTATGGCCTTATGAATTGCGACACGTGCCGCAAGGCGGCGAAAGCCCTGCCGGAGGCGGAGCTGGTGGACGTGCGCGCGGACGGTGTGCCGCCGGCATTACTGAAAAAGGCTTTCGAGACTTTTGGCATGGCCTTGCTGAATACGCGGTCGGCCACATGGCGGGGGCTGGATGAAAAGGAGCGGGACGCGCCGCCGCTCGATCTGCTTGCAGCGCATCCAACCCTGATGAAGCGCCCGTTGATCGTTGACGGCGACCGGCTTTATCTCGGCTGGAGCAGCGAGGTCCAGGCGGCGGTCTCTGCGGTCTGAACCGACAGCTCAGTCGAGAGGTTGTCGATTGACGATGATCCGGTCGACGGAAAGCGGACCTGCGCCTTTCACGACCAGAACGACGAGCAAAAATATCCAGAAGGCGCGCTGATCGAGAATTGCGCTGTCGGGAATGCGGTCAAACCAGGCACCGAGAGTTTCGGGCTGATCCAGCCCGCCATGTCCGATCAGGTCGGTCAGCGACTGCACGATGACGAAGCCAATCATGCCGAGGGCCGCGAGACGCGTCAAAAGGCCCAGCACGATCAGAGCGGGCAGGATGAATTCCGTCCATGTTCCGGCCACAACGACGGCCCAGTGGACCATCGTGAGTTGCGAGGTGTCGTAAACGACCGCTTCCATCGCGCGCGGAAATACCTGTGCATAGGCACCGACGGATGGTTGAAACAAACCGAACACGCCATCGCCCAGTTTGGTCAGACCGGAGGCCCAGAAATACATCAGAAGCGTGCCGGCAAAAACCAGTCGCGCCAGAGTCGTCAAAAGCCAGTCCGCCCGGGAAAGGCGGCCCGTCGCGGCATTGTAGAGGGCAAGCATTCAGATTTCCTTTTCGCCGGTTTCAACCAGCGCAGTCGTGGACAGCGTCAGGGTGAGCGTTTCGAGCAGGTCGAAGGAGGGATATTGCGTGAGCGTTTGCTCGGCCGCGGCGCCCAGGGGTGTTCCCTGATCCAGACGCTCGAGTAAATCCGCCGCCCCGACAGGGAGCAGGAGCGGAACGGGATCGAATTCCGGTCGGGCGACCAGAACGTCTTGCGAGACGGCGCGGGGTTTAGGCGCATCGGTCTGCGTATTGAACCGCCAGATGTCATAAAGCGGCCACGCGGACCGCAGAACTTTCGCGGAGGGCGCCAGCGCAAGTCTGAGATCCATCCCGCCGGTTTCGCTTTTCGACAGGATGGATTGGTCCAGCGGTTTCGCGTCAGCCGCATGGTAGGACTGTCTCAGCGCAAGATCGAGACGGCTGCAATCCGGTAGATAGCCCAGGTGTTTCAGGGGCTCGAAGCCGTCGAGGAAGTCCGGAAAAGCCGCGCCGTAAAACATCATCATCGGAGTCGTCGGCGGGTGAGCGCGCACATAGAGACCAGCGAGTTGTGTGAATGTCCTGCTGCCGAGCAATTTGCGCACAAGCGGGAAAGCTGTTGCCAGCGCTTCCGTCAATGATACCACCACATTGTTGCGATAGACGGAAAAGCGTGCGCCGGCGGGGTTGCCCTTTTGGTCCTGCAAACCTTCCGGCACCGGCAATCCGGTGTCTAGCAGGGCAGTGCGGAAACGGGTCTGCAAACTCTTCATCGAACCGGCATGAGCACGTCAGCCGCGCGTTGCGCTTCGGCGCGCAGCACCGGCCAATCCGGGACGTTATTGTCCCATTCCACGAGGATCGGACGCGGCCCGGACGTGGCGAGTGTATGCTCAAGCAACGCCCATACCGGATCCACGACGGGTTTGCCGTGACTGTCGATCAAGAGCGGCGCGCCGTGGTCGTCGGTGTCTTCATCATGCCCGCCGACATGGATCTCGCCGACCGCCTCGAGCGGAAAGGCGTCGATGTAGCCGCTCGGGGAGTAGCCGAGATTCGTGGCCGATACGAACACGTTGTTGACATCGAGCAGCAGGCCGCAACCGGTGCGTCGGACCAGTTCGCGCAGGAATTCCGTCTCGGACCAGGTGCTTTCGTCGAACACCAGGTAACTTGACGGGTTCTCCAGCAGTATTTGTCGCCGAAGAGTGTCCTGAACCTCCTGGATGTGTGCGGCTACCCGCGACAGCGTTTCGTTGGTATAGGGAAGCGGCAGAAGATCGTTCAGGAATTCCGCGCCATGCGTGGACCACGCAAGATGTTCGGAGAAGCTTGCGGGTGCCGTCTTGTCAACGAGCGACCTGACGCGGGCCAGATGTTCCTTGTCCAGCGGACCCTCACCGCCGATGCTGAGGCCAACGCCGTGCACCGACAGCGCAAAGCGCTCCTGCAGAGCGCGCAGCTGGGCGTGCGGGCGCCCGCCCTCTCCCATGTAGTTTTCCGCATGTATCTCAAGCCATGTAACCGGGCCGGGGTCCGCGATCAAAGCCTCGAAATGTTGCGGCTTATATCCCACACCGGGGGCAGGTGGCAGGCGGTCGGAAAGGGGACAGCGGTCAAGCATCGGGCGCTCCGGAATTGAGGCCAAACGGGTGTTCGTCCGGTACGTCCGGCCCGGATTCGGCCGGACGTCCGATGGTCTTGGGGCGTTTT
>JASFFN010000322.1:0-3685 GCA_050124275.1 Roseobacter sp.
CCTAGGCACGGACATGCGGCTGTGGGATCCGATCCTGCCGCTGCTGCCCAAGGGACTGAAGATCATCCGCTTTGACAAGCGCGGCCACGGGTTGTCGACCTGTCCGCCCAGCCCCTACGCCATGGGCGCGCTGGTCACCGACACGGAGAAACTGCTGGATTATCTGAAGGTAAGAGACTGCGTGTTTGTCGGCTTGTCGATCGGCGGCATGATTGCGCAGGGTCTGGCGGTCAAACGTCTCGATCTGATCCGCGCGATGGTCCTGTCGAACACGGCGGCCAAGATCGGAACACCCGCGCTCTGGGACGCGCGGATCGCGGATGTGCAAAGCGGCGGCATCGAAAAGCTCGCGGATGCGGTGATGGAGCGCTGGTTTTCAGGCGCCTTCCGGAAAACGCCCGAACTGGAACTGTGGCGCAACATGCTGACGCGTCAGGAAGATCAGGGATACATGGGCTGTTCGGCTGCAATTTCGGGAACGGATTTCTTCGCGACGACCGGCAGCCTGCGTTTGCCGACACTGGGCATCGCCGGTTCGGAGGACGGGTCGACGCCGCCCGATCTGGTCCGCGAGACGGTCGATCTTATCCCCGGGAGCCAGTTTGAACTGATCCGGAAAGCCGGGCATCTGCCGTGCGTCGAACAGCCCGAGGAATACGCGCGCGTTTTGACAGCCTTCCTGCGCAGCGTGGGGCATCTGGAGGAGATCGATGGCTGACTTTCTTCTGATCCACGGCGCGTGTCACGGTGCCTGGTGCTGGCGCTATGTCGTGCCGCTGCTCGAGCAACTCGGGCACAGCGCGACAGCCATCGACCTGCCAGGTCACGGCGAGGATCGGACGCCCGTCGAAGAGGTCACCCTCGAAAGCTATGCCCGCGCGATTGCCGAACACTGCACCGGCCGGACCGCGCTGGTGGGCCACTCGATGGGCGGCTACGCGATTGCAGCCGCCGCATGCCTTGTGCCAAACAAGATCGGAAAGCTCATCTACCTGTGCGCCTATGTCCCCGACGAGGGCGCAAGTCTCGCCGAAATGCGGATGCGGGCCCCCACCCAGCCCTTGCTGCCCGCCGTGCGCATGGGCGCGGATGGTATCAGCTTCACGATTGATCCCGAGATGGCGGCGGATATCTTTTACAACGACTGCACGGATGAGGTTCGCAAGGACGCGGTGCCGCGCCTTTGCCCGCAGGCCACGGCGCCGACAAGCGTGCCCTTTCACAGCACGCCCGAAATGCGTGCCCTGCCCCGACATTACATCAGATGCCTGAACGATCACACCATACCGCCTGATTTTCAGGTCACCATGACGGCGGGATGGCCGCCAGAGGACGTTCAGGAAATGACATGCGGGCATTCGCCGTTTTTTGCCGATCCCTTCGGACTCGCAGGGTGCCTCGATAAAGCGGTGAGAGGTTAGCCATGGCGGCAAGCGTTTTCGACAGCCCGCTCTACGCGCAGCTTTTTCCGACCGGCGAGGTCGGGCGGCTCTTTTCCGACAGCGCCGTTCTCCGCGCCATGCTGCTGGTCGAGGGAGCGCTGGCAAAGGCACAGGGGGCCGCGGGTGCAATCCCCGAGATGAGCGCCGCCGCCATCCATCGTGCCAGTCTGGAGGTGCAGATAGATCCGGGCGCCCTTGCGCAATCCACCGGGCAGAACGGCGTTTGCGTGCCCGGACTGGTTGCCGCGTTCCGGTCCGCGATGAACGCACCGGAACACGCGCAGTTCATTCATTGGGGGGCGACCTCACAGGACATCATCGACACCGGCCTGATGTTGCGTCTGCGGCAGGCCATCGCTCTGGCCGAGGCGGATGTGCGGACACTGCTGCAGGCACTGGCGAACCTGGCTGATTTGTACAGGGACACTCCGATGCCCGCGCGCACCTATGGTCAGGTCGCGACGCCGACAACCTTTGGCGCCGTACTCGCACAGTGGGGCAACCCCCTGCTGGATGCCTTGGACACACTGCCCGCATTGCGCGACTGCAGCCTCTGGGTCTCGCTTTCGGGCGCCGCGGGCACGGCCTCTGTCCTGGGCGATGACGCCCCCGCCCTGCGCGCAGCTCTTGCGGCGGAACTGGGGCTTCGCGATCCCGGCCGCAGCTGGCACACCGACCGCGGCCCGATCCTGCGTATCGCCAACTGGTTCGCGGAAGTGTCGGCAACGCTTGGAGCCATGGCAAAATCACTGGCAGGGTTGTCGGCCAGCGGCATCGGCGAGCTTGGCTTCGGTCACGCGGGCGCATCCTCGACCATGCCGCAAAAGCAAAATCCGGTCATCCCGTCGGCGGTGCTGGCGCTAACCCATACTGTCGCAAGCTTGCAGAGCGGTTTGCAAATATCGGCACAGCACCAGCACCAGCGTGACGGCACCGCCTGGTTCACCGAGTGGGTTTTGCTGCCGCAACTGCTTCTTTCCACTGCCTCGGCCCTGCAGATGGCAAACCGCATGACGCAAGAAATTATCGTTATGCCGGATATCATGAGAGCCGCCCTGGAGGACGGGTTGGGGCTGATACAGGCCGAAGCGCTCAGCTTCGCCCTCGCAGAAGAAATGCCCCGTCCCGACGCTCAGGCAGCGACGAAGTCGCTCTGCGCGCGCGCACTTGCGCAAGAAGTTCCCCTCGTCGAGCTTGCCATTTCGGAATACCCCTGGCTCGACGCCGGGACGTTCGGAACCATGAACCAGCTCGGGCAAGCCCCCGCTGAGGCCCGGAAATTCGTCGCGCGGTTCAGGGCCCGCTGAAGCATGCGGGCACCGGTTCTGTTCATCCTGCTGACCATCATGATCGACGCCATGGGTATCGGCCTCATCATCCCGGTCATGCCGGACCTGCTCGAAGACGTGGGCGCCCGCGATCTGAGCACCGCAGCCTTGTGGGGTGGGGTGCTGGCCACGAGTTTTGCGGCAATGCAATTCCTTTTCGGCCCCGTGATCGGCGGCTTGTCGGATCGTTTCGGGCGGCGTCCCGTGCTGCTGGTTTCACTCGTTGTCATGGCGCTCGACTACCTGGTCATGGCAGTCGCCGGCAGCATCTGGTTGTTGCTGCTGGGTCGGGCCATCGGCGGCATCACCGCTGCTACGCAGCCCACGGCAAATGCCTTCATGGCGGATATCTCGGCGCCGGAAAACCGCGCGGCCAATTTCGGCCTGATCGGCGCCGCCTTTGGCGCAGGGTTTGTCCTGGGGCCGCTGCTCGGCGGGCTGCTCGCCGAATTCGGTACCCGTGCGCCGTTTTACGCAGCTGCAGTCTTGTCCGGTCTGAATGCCCTGTTCGGCTTTTTCGTCATGAAGGAAACGCTGATGCCGGAAAATCGCCGCGCTTTCTCATGGCGCCGCGCCAATCCGCTGGGCACGTTTCGCCAACTCGGATCTCTTTCAGGGCTCGGCCGCTTGCTGGTTGTCTTCTTTATATATCAGGTGGCCTTTTCGGTATATCCCGCCGTCTGGTCGTTTTTCGGCAAGGAGCGCTTTGGTTGGGACCCTGCCACCATCGGGCTGAGCCTGGCGCTTTTCGGGATCATGCTGGCGATCGTTCAGGGGGGATTGATCCGACCGATCCTGCGCCTGCTGGGCGAGCGCGGCACGGTGATCTATGGCCACGTCTTCGATATTTGCGCCTTTCTGGCGCTGGCCTTCGTCACCAGCGGCACGGTCGCCCTGATCCTCGTGCCGCTTGCG
>JASFFN010000323.1:0-3684 GCA_050124275.1 Roseobacter sp.
CGTCCATGCTGCGCATCGATCCGTTTTTGCCCGCCGCCGAGCCGTGCGGCCCCGCGCCTGTCGTCAAGCTGTTCAAGGATGTCTTTCATACCGTCCCCCGATTGGATTCAGGGTTTTCTAACGAAGGAGCGCGAAAATCCGAAGTAGAATCGAGCAAATTTGCAAATTGTATTCCAAACAAAAAATGCAAACTGCAAATTAGCTAATTACTCTCGCACGTGGAACTCTTGGCGATAGACAACGGCGGGAAGCTCACCTACACAAAACACTATGAAAAATGCGCCTGCTGTCCGGTTTCTGGATCGGACGACCCCCCCTCACATCGCGACCTTGATTGTACTGGCTGCAATGTCAGCCGTCGTCATGAACATGTTCCTGCCCAGCTTGCCTAACATGACGGCGCATTTTGAAACCGATTATAGTGTGATGCAGCTATCTGTCGCACTTTATCTCGGGGTCAGCGGAGCACTTCAGGTGTTCATCGGACCCATCTCCGACAAATTCGGCCGACGTCCGGTCATTCTCTGGGGCCTCGCTGTCTTCATGGCGGCGACGCTGGGCTGCATACTGGCGCCGACTGCGGAAACGTTCCTGTTCTTCAGAATGTGTCAGGCGGTCGTCGCCGTCGCCATGGTGCTGAGCCGCGCGGCCGTCCGGGACATGTTCGAACAGGACAAGGCGGCATCCATGATCGGATATGTGACCATGGGCATGGCAGTCGTGCCGATGGTCAGCCCGATGTTTGGCGGGATACTCGACGAAATCTTTGGCTGGAAGGCGAATTTCTGGGCTCTTTTCTTTCTCGGAGGGCTGACGCTCTGGCTGGCATGGTCGGATATGGGCGAGACAGCTGTCAAAAGCGGAAAATCGATGGGCTCGCAGTTCGCAGAGTATCCGGAATTGCTGACATCGCCGCGCTTCTGGGGCTATTCCCTCGCTGCCGGTTTCTGTTCCGGCGCGTTTTTTGCCTATCTCGGCGGAGGGCCTTTTGTCGGCTCCTCCGTATTCGGAATGACGCCTTTCTGGGTCGGCATCTATTTCGGCGCGCCCGCAATCGGCTATTTCTTCGGCAATATGCTGACGGGCATGCTGGCGCAACGGTTCGGCGTCAACAGGCTGGTCCTGACCGGTGCTTTGATAAACGCGTTCGGTGTCGCATTGTCGCTGTTCGTTTTCCTGATCGGTTTCGGCTCGCCGCTCAGTTTCTTCGGCCTGATGACATTCGTCGGGCTGGGGAACGGGTTGGTCATCCCCAACGCCACGGCGGGCATGCTCTCGGTGCGACCGCATCTGGCAGGCACCGCGTCGGGCCTCGGTGGCGCGATCATGATTGGCGGAGGGGCGGCGCTCAGCGCGCTCGCAGGGGCCTCGCTGAACGAAACGACGGGCGCTTTTCCATTGCTCTACATCATGCTCTCGACGGCCCTGGCGGCTGTCGTATCGGTCCTGATCGTCTACTGGCGGGAAAGGCGGCTGGCTCTCCGGACATGAGCCCAACCGCAGACCTGTTCAGACCTCATTAACACCCGGTATACATATTGCTTTGCAAATTTTGCAAAGCTACGGTCCGGGACACGAAAACCTTTGCAAAGCCAGGAAACAGGGGCGGGCAGATGGCCACACAGAAACTTTATGCCGGGGCCAAGCTGCGCGAACTGCGCACCCGTCTGGGGCATACGCAAAAAGACTTTGCTGCAAAGCTCGGCGTCTCCCTGCCCTATCTCAACCAGATGGAAAACAACAACCGCCCGGTTTCGACCACGGTCGTACTTGCTCTGGCGCAGGAATTCGGGCTGGACGTGACCGAGCTCAGCGAGGGTGACAGCGAAAGACTGGTCAGTGACATGCGCGAAGCTTTTGCCGATCCTGTTTTCGCCGATAATCTGCCGCCGGTCGCCGACCTCCGGCTTGCCGCGTCAAATGCGCCGACCTTCGCGCACGCTTTTCTGGGACTGCACCGCAGCTACCGGCAAATGCAGGAACGGCTTGCCTCGCTCGACGAAGCGCTGGGGCGCGAAGACGCCCGCACAACGCCGAGCCCCTGGGAAGAAGTGCGGGATTTCTTTCATTACTGCGACAACTACATCGACGCGGTAGACCGCGCAGCCGAGCATTTCGCGCAAAAGCAGGGCGGGTACCGCAATATTCGCGTCGCAGCGGTTGCCGCACTCGGCAACAGCGACGTGACCGTCGAATTTGCCGAGACCGACAAGCTGCGCCATTTCGATGCCGGGAAAAAACGTCTGGTTCTGTCACATCGCGCCCCGCCCGCGACCCAGACTTTCCAGCTTTTGCTTCAGGTTGCATTGGTGAAACAGGATGCGCTGCTGGACGCCACGCTGGATCTTGCGCGGTTTCACAGCATCGAGGCGCGCTCCATTGCGAAGATCGGGCTCGCCAATTATTTCGCGGGCGCCGCGCTCATGCCCTATGGACCGTTTCAGGAGATGGCCGCCCACTGCCGGCACGACCTCGAAGTGCTGGCGGGACATTTCGGGGCCTCCATCGAGCAGGTCGCGCACAGACTGTCCACCTTGCAGAGGCCCGGATCCAAGGGCATCCCCTTCTTTTTCGTCCGCGTGGATCAGGCCGGCACCATCACCAAGCGTCACTCCGCCACGAGGTTGCAGTTCGCGCGGTTCGGCGGCGCCTGTCCGCTTTGGAACGTGCACAGGGCATTCGAGACACCGGGACAATTTCTGCGGCAACTGGCGGAGACGCCGGACGGCATGCGATACATCAGCCTTGCGCGTGACGTGACGAAACCCGCCGGACGGTTCGGAGCACCGCTGCGACGCTACGCGATCGCTCTGGGATGCGAGATCACCCACGCGCGGCATCTGGTCTATGCGGACGGCATGGATCTGACCAACGACCGCGCTTTTGAACCGATCGGCATCTCCTGCAGGATCTGCGAGCGGACGAAATGCCATCAGCGCGCCGTGCCGCCTCTGGAACGCAAACTGACCGTCGATCCGAATTTAAGAGATATCCTGCCCTACAGCGTCGAATAGCTCAGCGCCGAGCGGCGCGCCAGCCCGCTGCTTCCGCCTCGGCTTTGGAACAGAACCAGCGTTCACCTTGCTCCTCGCGTATCGTCGTGCGGTCGTAGTCTCGCTGCCCGGGGCTGTGGTAGATGCGCACCCCTTTGGCGGAGATATTGCCTTTGATCGCGCAGGCGCGTTCGCTCGTGGCAGATCCCGCTGTGCGACCCTCGCGGTAGGCCGCCGGACGCTGAACACGATTGCCGTGCAGACCCTCCCCGCGGATGGCTGCGGCCTTTTCGTCAAGATCGTAGTCCATCGAATACCGACGATAGGCAAAGGCCAGCCCATCTTGCACCAGTTGTCGCGCAACATCTTTGCCGTCAATGTAGCACCGGGCCACGATGCGGCCGTAACGATCTGTGTCGAGCTTTTCGCAGCTTGCCGTTTTGTTGCCGAACCGGTCTGTCACAAGGGAAGTCACCCAGACACCGCACGACCAGGATACATCCTGTTCGGTCGTGCAGGTTTGATCGGACTCCACCGCGTCGATGCCAAAAAGGCGCACACGGGTGCCGTCCACGTCAAAGGTATCGCCGTCAATTACAGTGACCCGCCCGCTCACATCGGACCGGACATCGTGAGGCAGAAGCAAGGTCGCCGTCAGGCAAAAAAGTATCTGGACGAGTCGCGCCATGGT
>JASFFN010000324.1:0-3679 GCA_050124275.1 Roseobacter sp.
CATCGGAAGGGCTTTGCTCGCAAACCCGCGGCTGTTGCTAGCGGACGAACCACTCGCTGCATTGGACGAAGCGCGCAAAGAGGAAATACTTCCCTATTTCGAAAGGTTACGAGACGACCTTGATGTACCGATCCTCTACGTCAGCCACGCGGGTGCCGAGGTCGCGCGACTGGCCACAACCCTTGTGGTGATCGAGGGCGGCCGCGTCATCCGTCAGGGCGATGCTGCCAGCGTGCTCAGCGATCCGGGCGTCACCCCCTTGGGCGCGGCAGCGGCAGGCGTCATGCTGGAAGCGACCGTCAGCGCGCAACACGCGGACGGCATCACCGAAGTGGATGTCGGCGGGATCACTTTGCTCTTGCCCAAGGTTCCCTGCGAGCCGGGCAACAGACTTCGCATCCGCATCGAAGCACAGGATGTGATGATCGCAACGGAAAAGCCCGCGGGCATTTCCGCGCTCAATATCCTTCCGGCAGAGGTCGCGGCGTTGCGGCGCGGCGACGGCCCGGGCGTCCTCGTGCAGTTGCGTTCAGGCGGCACCTTGCTGCTGGCCCGCATCACGCGCCGCTCTGCGGACGCGTTGGCGCTTCGCGAAGGCGCACCGGTTTTCGCCGTTCTCAAGGCCGTTTCGGTTCCAAAAGCCGCGATCGGGGATCAGCACAAGTCTTGACCGGACCAGCAGCCAAAACGGAAACCGCCTTGAAAGGGCGCTGTTTCGCGGCATAGACATGGGCCAGCAACGCGGGGAGAGAAGGTTATGGCCGAAGGCACTGTTCGGCTCGGTGCGGACATTGGTGGGACCTTCACCGATCTGGTTCTCGAAACCGGCAAAGACAGGTTTTCCAGCAAGGTTCTGACAACCTACGCCGCGCCGGAAAAGGCGATTATAGAAGGCATGCACAAGGTTTGCCAGATGGCGGGGAAGACGCCGGCGGAGGTCACTCAGATCATCCACGGCACGACGCTGGCAACGAATGCGCTGATCGAACGGCGCGGGGCAAAAACCGCACTCATCACCACCGAAGGCTTTCGGGACGTCATCGAGATGCGCACCGAAAGCCGGTTCGAGCAATATGACCTGAACCTTGTCTTGCCCGAGCCGCTGTTGCCACGCCAGCGGCGTTATACCGTCGCAGAGCGTATTGACGCGGACGGGAACGTTCTGCGCCCTCTTGCGCGTGCGGATGTAGAGGCATTGGCTGAAACGCTTGCGCCGGCGCAGTATGAAAGCATCGCCGTGGGGTTGATCCACGCCTATCTCAACGCTGCGCATGAGCGGATGATCCGTGACGTATTGCTGGAGAAACTCCCCGGCGTTTCCGTTTCCTTGTCCAGCGAGGTCAGCCCGCAGATGCGCGAGTACGAACGTTTCAACACGGTCGTGGCCAACGCCTATATCAAGCCGCTGATGCACTCCTACCTCTCGCGTCTGGCCGATCAGCTTCGCGCGGAAGGTGCGACCTGTCCGATCTTCCTGATGCATTCGGGCGGCGGGATCATGTCGCTGGAAAGTGCTGCCGAGTTTCCCGTGCGCCTTGTCGAGTCCGGTCCTGCCGGTGGCGCGGTTTTTGCCGCCGACATCGCCGCGCGGCATGGTCTCGATAAGGTTCTGAGTTTCGATATGGGGGGCACCACTGCAAAGATTTGCCTGATCAAGCGTCAGACCCCCAAGACCTCGCGTGTGTTCGAGGTCGCACGCACCTACAGGTTCAAGAAAGGCTCGGGCATGCCGATCTCCATCCCCGTCATCGACATGGTCGAGATCGGTGCGGGCGGCGGATCGATTGCGCATGTGGACGCCATGCGCCAGATCCGGGTGGGGCCGGAGTCCGCGGGCTCGGAGCCAGGGCCCGCCTGCTACAATCGCGGCGGCGACAGACCGACAGTAACCGACGCCGATCTGCAGCTCGGAAAACTGGATCCCGAGACTTTTGCAGGAGGCACTATTCCGCTGGCACCCGACGCCGCCGCGCGTGCGCTGACGGCACATGTAGGCGCGTCGCTCGGGATGGATGCTGCGGAAGCTGCGTTCGGTGTGGCGGAAGTCGTCGATGAAAACATGGCCAATGCGGCGCGTGTGCATGCCGTTGAGAACGGAGAGGATTTGAGCGACTACACCATGATTGCCTTTGGCGGCGCTGCCCCGCTGCACGCGGGACGCCTGTGCGAGAAACTGGGCATCGCACGGTTTCTGGTACCGGCGGGTGCGGGGGTCGGCTCGGCGATCGGCTTCCTGCGCGCGCCTTTCAGTTTCGAGGCGAGCCGCTCGGTCTATATGCGGCTCTCCTCCTTTGAGCCGGAAACAGCGGTTTCGATCCTGCGGGAATTGCAGGCCGAAGCACAAGACTTCGTGCACCGGTGCGCCCCGGACAGTCCCATCGCATGCAGTTTCAAGGTCTACATGCGCTATCGCGGTCAAGGCTGGGAAATTCCCGTCATGGTGACGGAAGCAGAAGCACGGACCCCGGATCGCGCCGTCTTTCTGCAGCGCTTTGAAGAGGAATACGCAAATCTCTTCAGCAGACCGGTTGCCGGGATGGATGTGGAAATCACCGTCTGGGCCGTCAACGCGGCGACCCCGAAAGCACCGCCGGATGAATTGGCGCGAACGGCACCGCTGGGAAGCGTTCGCGCAACAAGCAGGCGCAGGCTGTTTGATGCCGCCGTGGCACAATTCCATGACGCCGCGGTCGTCGCGCGTGACGCCTTGCATCCCGGGCAGTCAGTCGATGGCCCTGCGGCGATCACCGAGAACGAAACCACTGTCATCGTTCCGGCCAGCCGGCGCGCGTTTTGCCATGCCGACGGCTCTCTCGAGGTCCGTGTCCCGGAGGACGGCAAGCCATGACGCTGCGCAGTTCAAGTGTTTCTTATCAGGTCATGTGGAACCGTCTGATTTCTGTTGTGGAAGAACAGGCGCAGGCGCTGATCCGAACGGCGTTTTCGACCTCGGTTCGGGAAGCCGGAGATCTGTCGGCCGGCGTGTACGATGCATCCGGCCGGATGCTCGCACAGGCCGTTACCGGCACGCCCGGCCACGTCAACGCGATGGCCGACGCGGTGGCGCATTTCATCCGCCGGATCGGGCGCGACAATATCTTCGACGGCGACATCTACATCACCAATGATCCGTGGGAAGGCACCGGTCACCTGCACGATATCACCGTCGTCACCCCCTCGTTCTTTCGCGGAAAATACGTCGGCTTCTTTGCCTGCACGGCGCATGTCGTCGACATCGGTGGACGCGGGTTCGGCGCCGACGCCGCGAGCGTTTACGAAGAGGGCCTCTACATCCCGATCATGAAATTTGCCGCGCGCGGCGAAGTCAACGAAACACTGATGCACATCGTGCGCGGCAACGTGCGCGAACCAGAGCAGGTCGTTGGCGATATCTACGCGCTTGCCACCTGCAACGACATCGGTCACAGCCGCCTTCTGGCCATGATCGAAGAATTCGGTCTCGACGACCTCGAAGGGATTGCCGCGTATATTCTAGATCATTCGCAGCGCGCGACGCTTGAACGTATTGCGGCCTTGCCAAAGGGCAGCGCGTCCGGAGAGATGACGGTCGACGGGTTTTCCGCCCCGATCACGCTCAGGGTAAGGCTCACCATCGAAAACGACCGTATTCTGACGGATTTTGCTGGAACGTCCGGCCTCGACAAGAAAGGCATCAATT
>JASFFN010000325.1:0-3678 GCA_050124275.1 Roseobacter sp.
AGCTTCGCCGACCACCTTGAACATCGCATCCGGCTCGGCTTCCGCCTGCCGCAGTGCATATCCATCCATCGCCGAAGCCGCAAAGGGAGGCTGCGTGCGCTGCGCCACGGCATCTGCTGCCAGCACACGCCCGTGCGCGGCGCGAAGCGGAACGATTTCGCTCTCGAGCGGGCTCACGAGGTTGAAGAGATTTTCCAGAGCCTCCGCGACCGAAATCATTTTGCTTCGTACCGGCCCGATTTGCCGCCGTCCTTGAGGAGGACACGCAGGCCACCGATCTCCATGCCCTTGTCCACGGCTTTGCACATGTCATAGACGGTGAGCGCCGCGGTGCCGGCGGCGGTCAGCGCTTCCATCTCGACGCCTGTCTGCCCGGTGGTTTTCACGGTGGCTTCAATCCGGATGCCCGGCAGGCTGGCATCGGGCGTCAGTTCCACCGCGACCTTGGTGATCGGCAGCGGATGGCAGAGGGGGATCAGATCAGCCGTTCGTTTGGCGGCCATGATACCGGCGAGGCGGGCAACGCCCAGAACATCGCCCTTCTTGGCGCGGCCTTCCGTAATGATATCATAGGTTTCTGGCAGCATCTTGATGTTACAGCCGGCAACGGCGATGCGATCGGTGACCTGCTTGTCGCCGACGTCAACCATATGCGCATCGCCCTTGACGTCAAAATGCGTGAGCTTGCCTGCCATGCTAAAAAGCTCCCGCCCTCAGCGGGTCTTCGATCAGGCGGCGCGTTGCCTCCGCGACATCCTCCTGACGCATCAGGCTTTCGCCGATCAGGAAAATCCGGGCACCGTATCGGGCAAGATCCGCGAGATCTCCGGGCGTATTGAGGCCCGATTCCGCCACGATGAGGCGGTCGGCGGGAACAATGCCGGCCAGAGAACGGGTGGTCTCCAGCGTTGTCTCGAAGGTCTTGAGGTTGCGGTTGTTGATGCCCATCAGGCGGCTTTTCAGACGGCTGGCGCGCTCCAGTTCGTCTTCGTCATGCACTTCCAGCAGACAATCCATGCCCCACGCTGCCGCCGCATCTTCCAGTTCGTGTGCCTGAGCGTCGCTGACAGAAGCCATGATGACGAGAATGCAGTCCGCTCCCAGCGCCCGCGCCTCGGCGACCTGATAGGTGTCGTACATGAAGTCTTTTCGCAGGATGGGCAGGTCACAAGCCGCGCGCGCTGCCACCAGATACTCCTTTGCGCCCTGAAAGCTCGGCGTGTCGGTGAGAACTGACAAACAGGTCGCACCACCCTCCGCATAGGCTGCTGCGAGCGTCGCGGGATCGAAATCGGCACGGATCAGACCTTTTGAAGGGCTCGCCTTCTTGATTTCGGCAATAAGACCGTAGCCCTGTATTGATGCTGTATGCAGCTTGTCCGCAAATGGCCTGACAGGCGGCGCTTCCCTTGCCTCGGCTTCGACGGCTTCCAGTGGCTTGGCCGCCTTGTCGGCGGCGATTTCGTCCAGCTTATAGGCTTTGATCTTATCCAGTATCGTGTCTGTCATGGCGCCTCCCCGGGTTGCTCCAGTTTATGGCCTGATGGCCCTGTGCCTGCAACCATGCATTCACCTGGCTGAAAGGGCGGGAGCCAAAAAAGCCGCGCCGGGCCGAGAGGGGAGAAGGATGCGCGGTTTCTATCTTGAGGTTACCGGTTTTTTCCACGCCCGAAGCCGCTTTCTGTGCATGGGCCCCCCAGAGCAGGTAGGCGCGTGGGTGGTCGGAAAGGCGCGCAACCACTTGTTCTGTCAACCGCAGCCAACCCAGTTTGCTGTGAGACCCGGCGGCCCCTGCTCGTACTGTCAATGCTGTATTCAACAGCAAAACCCCCTGATCGGACCAGAAGCGCAGATCGGCATCGGGCGGGCAAGCGCCCAGATCCTCCTCCATCTCCTTGAATATGTTGGACAGCGACCGCGGCAGGGGCTTTGTATCTGCCGTCGCCGAGAAAGCGAAGCCGTGCGCGTGACCCGGCGTGGGGTAGGGGTCCTGACCCAGAATGACGACATGCACGTCGTCCGGCTGCACCCGTTCCAGCGCTGCGAAAACCTGATCTTTCGGCGGCAGCACCGGGACTGTTTCCCCGGCCAGCACCCGCTCGATCGAAGGCAGTGTTTCGGAAAAGAACGGCAGGTCCCGCCAGGCCCCGAGCCGGGAGAGATCGAACCCGCTCACCCGCCTTGGGTGATCCTGGCCAGCGCTGCAATCTTGTCGGCCGCCGCGCCGCTGTCGATCGAGGCCTTGGCCATCTCGACCCCTTCCCTGAGACCGGCGGCGGCATCCGCGACAACGAGCGCCGCTGCAGCATTCAGCAGGACGGCATCACGATAGGCGGAGGGCGTGCCTTCCAGCAACGCCCGGAAGGCCTGCGCATTTTCTTCCGGCGTGCCGCCGACGATGGCCTCGAACGGGTGCACTGGAAGACCGGCATCTTCAGGGTGGAGTTCCCGATCCGTGACCCTGCCATCGGGGTCGAGCGCCGAAACCCAGCTTACCCCCGTTATGGTCAATTCATCCGTGCCGTCCGAGCCGTGCACCAGCCATGCCTTTTCAGATCCCAGTGCGCCCAGCGTTTCCGCCATGGGACGGATCAGATCCCGCGAGAAGGCGCCCGTCAATTGGCGTTTGACGCCCGCCGGGTTGGTCAGCGGACCCAGGATATTGAAAATCGTGCGTGTCCCCAGTTCTGCGCGCGTCGGCATGACGTGGGCTATGGCCGGATGGTGCATCGGCGCCATCATGAATCCGATCCCCGCTTCGTTGATCGCCTTTTCGACCACATCCGGGCCCACCATCACGTCCACGCCCATCTGCGTCAGCGCGTCCGCCGCCCCGGATTTGGAGCTGAGATTGCGGTTTCCGTGTTTGGCAACCACAACGCCGGCGCCCGCGACGACGAAAGCCGTTGCTGTGGAAATATTCAGCGTGCCTTTTGCGTCCCCGCCGGTGCCCACAATATCCATCGCGCCCACGGGGGCAGAGACGGCGTTGCACTTGGCGCGCATCACGGCGGCGGCGGCGGCATATTCATCGACGGTTTCGCCACGCGTGCGCAGGGCCATCAGCAGGCCGCCGATCTGGCTCGGTGTCGCTTCGCCTTCGAACAGGATCTCAAAGGCTTGCCGCGCCTGAGACGGGGTCAGGGGGCCATCGGCTGCTGCGCCGATCAACGGCTTGAGTGCATCGCTCATGCGGGCACCTTCATATCGTCGATAAAGTTCTGCAGCATCGCATGGCCATGTTCCGACCGGATCGACTCCGGATGGAACTGAACGCCGTGGATCGGCAGGTCGCGATGCTGAAGTCCCATGATCGTGCCGTCCTTCAGCGCGGCAGTCACTTCCAGGCACTCCGGCAATGTCTCGCGCTCGACGATCAGCGAGTGGTACCGGGTCGCGGCGAAAGGTGTCGGCACCCCACGGAATAGACCTTTCCCTTCGTGGTGGATTTCGCCCATTTTGCCATGCACGATGTCCCTGGCCTGCACGACCTTGCCGCCAAAGGCCTGACCGATTGTCTGGTGTCCGAGACAAACTCCCATGAGCGGCGTGCGCGTCTCCGCCGCGGCTGCTGTCAAGGCCAGACAAATACCGGCCTGATCCGGATCGCAGGGGCCGGGCGACAGGAGGATTCCCGCCGGATTCATCGCCATCGCCTCCTGCACGTCCAGCGCGTCG
>JASFFN010000326.1:0-3673 GCA_050124275.1 Roseobacter sp.
CCTTTTTCAGAAGAAACCCGTCGTCGATAAACGCGTGCACCGGCAAAAGCTCTATTGCCGTCACGCCCAACTTGTTGAGGTGCTCCAGCATGGGCTCTGACGCGAGTGCGTCATACGTGCCCCGGATAGCCTCCGGAACCTTGGGATGTTGTTGCGTCAGCCCCTTTACATGCGCCTCATAGATAAACGTATCTTCCCAGGGCGTGTCCAGCCGTTCCGCGCCGGTGGGAAACATCGCGCGATCGGTGACTACGGACTTTGCCACATACGGCGCCGAGTCCTGCGTGTCGAAGGACATATCCGCGGCCGCATCCTTGTGCCTGTAGCCAAGCGTTGCGGGATGATCGCTGAATGTGCCGCTAAGCGCGCGCGTGTAAGGGTCGAGCAGAAGTTTGTTGGGGTTGAAGCGATGGCCCCGGTGCGGCGCGTAAGCCCCGTGTGCGCGGTAGCCGTAGACAACCCCCGCGGCCAGACCTTCGAGGTGCCCGTGCCAGATATCCCCCGTCCGTTCCGGCAGGACAATCCGGTCGGTTTCTATGGCTCCGTCATCGGAAAACAGGCAGAGTTCCATCTTCTCGGCATGCGCGGAGAAAACGGCGAAATTGACACCATCCCCTTCAGGATACGCGCCCATGCGCACCGGGCTCCCAGCGGTCAGGTGATAGCGCATGTTATCCTCAACCGCTTATGACAGAGGTGTATATATCGCGGTAGGCTTCGGCGGAGGCCTCCCACCCCACCGGGTGGCGCATCGCGCGCCGCATCATGCCGGACCAGATTTTTGGCTGGGCAAAGAGATCGCAGGTCCTGTTGATCGCGTGTGCCAAGGCCTGGGGTGTCACGGGCGAGAACTGAACGCCGGTACAGCAAGCGGCGGAGAGGGCCGCCTCGTTGGCGTCGATGACCGTATCCGCCAGCCCGCCGGTGCGGGACACGACCGGGATGGTGCCGTAGCGCAGACCGTAAAGCTGTGTCAGCCCGCAGGGTTCGAACCGCGATGGGATCAGAATGGCGTCGCTGCCGCCCTGCATGAGGTGTGACAAGGCTTCGTCGTAACCGATGATGACCCCGACCTCGTCCGAATATCGGTGGGCGGCAGCAACAAGGCCCGACTCGAGCCTGCGGTCGCCGCTGCCCAGAACAGCCAGTCTCGCGCCGCGGCCGACCAAGCTCGGCAGTGCATCAATCAGCACGTCCACTCCTTTCTGCGTGGTCAGGCGGCTGATCACACAGAAAAGGGGCGCGGTTTCGGTGGGGGCAAGGCCAAACCGGTCGATCACGGCTTCGCGGTTTTTTCGCTTTTGTTTCAGATTTCTGACGGAATACATGCTTGCCAGATCTGCATCCGTTTCGGGATTCCAGACGTCGAGATCGATCCCGTTGAGAATGCCTGACACGTCGCGTTGCCGCGCCGTCAGAAGCCCCTCGAGCCCCATGCCGAACTCGGGTTCCATGATCTCGCGCGCATAGGTCGGGCTGACCGTGGTCACCTTGTTCGAATAAACGATACCGGCTTTCAGGAAACCCAGATTGCCATAGAACTCCACACCGTCGGCTGTGAAGAGGGCTCTATCGAGGCCCAGCGGCTCCATCAGCGCCGCGGGAAAGAGCCCCTGAAAGGCAATGTTGTGGATCGTCAGGATGCAGGGTGGCGTATCTCCGGCCATCTGATGCAGATAGGCGGGCACCAGACCGGCCTGCCAGTCGTGCACGTGGACGACGTCTGGCACCCAGTCCTCAAGACCACCTGCCGCAATTTCTGCAGCCACCCGAGATAATGCGCCGAACCGCAAGGGGTTGTCTGTCCAATCCTCGCCCTCCGGGTCCAGATAGATTGAGCCTTGCCTGTCGTAAAGATGTGCCGCTTGCAGCAAAAGAAGGTCAATTCCCTGCGTCTGCACCGCAATCACCTGTGCGGCACCCCCGATCAAATCGTCCGTTTGCCAGACGGTCTTTCCACCCGCCGCCATGTTTTTGATGGCAGGATAGAGGGGCATGAAGACCCGGGCATGGACATCAAGGGCCTTCAGCGCCTTTGGCACGGCACCGATCACGTCTGCAAGCCCGCCTGTCTTTACAAACGGCGCACATTCGGAGGCGACAAAGAGTATCTTCACCTTACATGTCCAGTTTGTCGATCATGGGCTGCGTGATGAGGCAGATGCCGCTGTCCGTGCGCCGGAAGCGCTTTGCGTCCAGTTCCGGATCTTCGCCGACCACGAGGCCCTGCGGGATCGTCACGCCACGATCGATCACCACGTTCGACAGACGCGCGTTTCTGTTGATCTCGACGTAGGGCATCGCCACCACTCCGTTTAACTGCGAGTAGGAATGCGTCCGCACACCCGTAAACAGAAGGCAACGCTCCAGCGACGAGCCCGAAATGATGCAGCCACCCGACACCATGGACGAAACCGCCGCGCCGCGCCGCCCCTCCTCGTTGTGGATGAATTTCGCGGGCGCAGTGAGTTCTGAATAGGTCCAGATCGGCCATTCCGTATCGTAGAGATCAAGCTCAGGGTCAAAATCGGTCAGATCGATGTTGGCCTGCCAGAAAGCATCGACCGTTCCCACGTCCCGCCAGTAGGCATGGCGCTCGTTCTCGGTGCGTACGCAGGAGCGGCTGAAGGGATGCGCGATCGCCTTGCCCTCCCGGACGATTTTCGGAACCACGTCGCCGCCGAAATCGTGGTTGTAGCCGGGTTCCGCCTCGCATTCCGCCATGACTTGGAACAGATATGAAGTCTCGAACACGTAGATGCCCATGCTGGCCAGCGCCCTGTCCGGGTCGTTGGGCATGGCAGGCGGGTCTTTCGGCTTTTCCACGAAATCCAGAATCCTGTCGTTTTCGTCCACCTTCATGACGCCGAAGCCCGTGGCTTCCATCCTGGGAACCTCGATACAGCCGACCGTGACATCGGCACCGCTCTCGACGTGTTGCTTTATCATCAGCGAATAGTCTTGCTTGTAGATGTGATCGCCCGCGAGAATGACGATGTACGTGGGTCCGTAGCCTTCGATGATGTCCTTGTTCTGGGCCACCGCGTCCGCTGTGCCCTTGTACCAGTTTTCGTTGTTCAACTGTTGTGATGCGGGCAGAATGTCGAGGCTTTCATTGCGTTCCGCGCGGAAAAAGCTCCAACCCCGCTGCAGGTGGCGGATCAGCGAATGTGCCTTGTACTGGGTGGCCACGCCGATGCGGCGGATGCCGGAGTTGACGGCATTCGAGAGGGGAAAGTCGATGATGCGGCTCTTGCCGCCGAAATACATCGCCGGTTTGGCGCGCCGATCTGTCAACTCGTAGAGGCGGCTGCCGCGCCCGCCCGCGAGAACGAAAGCCATCGTTTGCTGGGCCAACCTTTGTGACTCCCGGTTCATGCGACATCCTCCCCTTTTGTTTAATGTCCGGTTGGCCGGATCATCCGTCTTTGTGCAACTCAAAGAACAGTGTTGTCAAAGGCGGAAGGTTGAGTTTGAGCGAATGCGCGCGCCCGTCCGAGGCCACCGCTTCGCTGTCAATGCCGCCGAGGTTTCCTGCCCCGTCGCCGCCGTAGTGTTCGGCATTGGTATTCAATCGCTCGATCCAGCGCCCGGGTTCCGGAACACCGATGCGATGATGAGTGCGCGGCACCGGCGTGAAATTGGTCACCACAAGCACCGGCGGCGTGCCCGT
>JASFFN010000327.1:0-3670 GCA_050124275.1 Roseobacter sp.
ACGATCTCAAGCTGACACGCCAGGTCACCATGCAGTCCCTGCCCTCCATCCGGCTCGTGCAGGAAAATGACAAATCGCTGGTGACGAAGATCAATTCGACGCTGGTGAATACCGTTCCGCTGTGGGAGACACAACTGGCGCAGGCGGTGACAATCCAGCGCTCCGCCGAGGCGGCCAAGGCGGTGCGGTCCGCCAATGACCTGACAAATGAACTGCTTACCGCCAACGCCAAGAACCTGCGCGACAGCAACAAGATCATCCGCGAGGAAATGGAGCGCGGCGTTTTCGACATCGAAGCGGTCAAAAAGGCCAACGCCGATCTCATCGGCACCATCGAGGAAAGTCTGCAGATTGCCGATGAAGGCAAGGCCAGACGCGCGGCGGCGGAGGCAGACCTGCAGGAAATGGAGAAAAAGCTGCGCGATACGCTCGCGTCCGCAAAATCCCGTGCCGACGGTGTTGGCGACAACACAGGCACGTCTGTCCCCCGCTGAGTACGGATGCTGCTTCTGACGTCCATATGGCGATGGAGCGCGGTGACAGCCGCGCTCGCTTTCCTTGCAGCTTGCGAGGCAGGCATGATGACAAGCAGCACGCCGCAACTGCGTCCCGGCGGCGTTGGCAGCACCGCGCGCCCGACCTCCGAAGAAAGCGCCGCCCTGCGCAGCTATCTGGCACAGGTTGAGACAGCCCAGTTGAGCCAGGGGTTGCTGCGGGAGGATGGCGGCGGACCGGACACGCCATTTACCGCCGACATGCTGGCCCGCAACTTCGAACAGATCGTGTTTTACAATGAGTATGAAACCGCGCTTAAGGGCCGCGGCGGCAAAAGCCCGTTGCGGCGCTGGGAGGCGCCCGTGCGCGTCGGCACCGTTTTCGGAGAGAGCGTACCGCCCGTCCAGCGCGACCGTGACGAAGATCTCGTGCGCGATTATGCGCGACGGCTGAACAGGGTGACCGGGCACCCCATCAGCACTTTCGGCCAGCCGAATTTCATCGTTGTCGTCGCGAGCGAGGATGACAGGGATTGGGCGCTCGATCGGGCCGCTTCGCTTGTCCCCGGGATCACGGAAGAAAGCCTGAACCCGCTCCGCACGCTTGACCGCGATACCTATTGCGCCGTCATAGCCTATGGCTCTGCAAGAAAGGCAAACACCTACAGCGCGGCGGTCGCCCTGATCCGCACGGAAAATCCTCAATTGCTGCGCACCAGTTGCATTCACGAGGAAATGGCGCAGGGACTTGGCCTTGCAAACGACAGCAACAGCGCCCGCCCCTCGATTTTCAATGACGATGACGAATTCGCCTTGTTGACAACGCACGACGAGCTTTTGCTCCGGATGCTTTACGATCCGCGCCTGCAACCGGGAATGACGGCGGAAAACGCGGCCCCCATCACGCGTATCATCGCGCGCGAACTGACTTCTTCCGAGCCATTGTAAGGCCGAACTGACCAAAGGACCGAACTCATGGGAATTTTCGATTTTCTCTCTGGTGAATTCATAGATGTAATCCACTGGACCGATGACACACGCGATACGATGGTCTGGCGTTTCGAGCGCGAAGGCCACGAGATCAAATACGGCGCAAAACTGACTGTCCGCGAAGGTCAGGCCGCCGTTTTCGTGCACGAAGGCCAGCTTGCCGATGTGTTTACCCCCGGTCTCTACATGCTCGAGACCAACAACATGCCGATCATGACGACGCTGCAGCACTGGGATCACGGTTTCCGCAGCCCATTCAAATCCGAGATCTATTTCGTGAACACCACGCGGTTCAATGACCTGAAATGGGGCACGAAGAACCCGGTGATCTGCCGCGATCCGGAATTCGGCCCGGTCCGGCTGCGCGCCTTTGGCACCTACAGCATCAAGGTCAGCGATCCGGCAAAGTTTCTGGTCGAGATCGTCGGAACCGATGGCGAGTTCACGATGGACGAGATCAGTTTCCAGATCAGGAACATTCTCGTGCAGGAGTTCTCGCGGACCATTGCACGGGCCGGTATTCCGGTCATGGACATGGCGGCCAACACCCGCGAGCTGAGCCAGATCGTGGGCCGCGAAATAAGCGCTCAGCTGGCCGACTACGGGTTGACCATGCCCGAACTCTACATCGAGAACATCTCCTTGCCGCCCGCAGTCGAAGAGGTCATGGACAAGCGTTCATCGATGGGCGTGATCGGCAACCTGAATCAATACATGCAGTTTCAGGCCGCGGACGCGCTGGGGCGAGAAGGCGCGGGCGCGGCTGCGATTCAGGCCGGGCTCGGGGCCGGGCTGGGCATGCAGATCGGGCACGCAGCGGCACAACAAACGGGACCGTGGGGCACCATCTCGACGTCGCCGGCGGCTGTCCCCCCGCCCCCACCCGTGGAACACGTGTGGCATATCGCCGAAAATGGCACGACAAAGGGCCCGTTTTCCAAGGCGACAATGGGGCGAATGGCCGCCGAGGGTGGCCTTACCCGCCAGACCCTCGTCTGGACACCGGGTCAGGACGGTTGGATGACAGCTGAAGATGTCGCGGAACTGGCGCAGCTTTTCACAGTGCTGCCGCCGCCTCCTCCGCCGCCGCCCGCGACATGACAGAAGTCGCGCAGGACCAGCGGCAATGAACCGACGCCTCGCAACCGTGGGACTGCACTGGTCCAATGTGACATTGCTGATGCTGGTACTGGCCGACGGCGGTGAGAGCCGGTTTCTAGCCTGGGCGTTCGGATTGACGGGCCTTGCAATGACAGGGCTGGCACTGGCCAAAGGTTTGATGAACGGGCCCGGTCCGAAGCTCGCCGGGGGATTGCGCCGCGCACATCCATGGATAAGCCGTTTGATGTACGTGCTGCTTGGCTGGGCATCTGTGTCGGTACTGGCGGGCCAAGTCGGCGTGCCCCTGCCCGGACCGGACACCCGCACCACCTTGCTGATCGTGCTGAGCGCTGGTCTGCTTCACGGGATATTCAACCTTTGGCGCAGCACCGCACTGAATGACGGCGCGCTGCGCCGCATGCTGCCCTGACGTATCGAAGGATAGAATGTCTGACCGGGAATTATTGAACGACGACGCGAAACTGCATTTTCCCTGCACGGCCTGCGGGGCCGATCTGCGGTTTGATCCGAGGACCGGGGAAATGGTCTGCGCGCACTGCGGCCAGGTCGAAAGCCTCGAGCAGGGACCTTGGGCCGCCGCGTCCATTCGGGAACTGGATTTCAGCGCGGCGTTGCGCGATGAACTGGCCGCGCCGGAAATGGAAATCACCCGGGTCTCCAAATGCCCGAATTGCGCGGCGGAAGTCGAGTTCGATCCGGCGGTCCATGCCAGGGAGTGTCCGTTTTGCGCCACGCCGGTCGTAACGGATACCGGGGCGCACCGGCATATCAAACCCAGGGCTGTTCTGCCTTTTGCACTCGACGAACGCACTGCCCATGACGCGATGAACACGTGGCTGGGGGCCTTGTGGTTCGCCCCCAACGGGTTGCAGCAGTATGCCCGAAAAGGCCGAAAAATGGACGGCATCTACGTGCCCTACTGGACCTATGACGCCGACACGATATCGCGTTACACGGGCGAACGCGGCACCGTCTATTACGAAACCCGCCGGGTGGTCCGCAACGGCAAGACATCCACGGTACAAGTGGCAAAGGTCCGTTGGAGTCCGGCCCGCGGGCAGGTC
>JASFFN010000328.1:0-3668 GCA_050124275.1 Roseobacter sp.
CTGGCGGTTTCTCTGGCGTCGCTGCCGGTACAGGCGGCCAGCGCTTGCCGCCAAGCCCTTGCGCTTGGCCTGGACGTTTCAGGGTCGGTTGATCTCAGAGAATACCGGCTGCAGCTGGACGGGCTGGTGGCGGCGCTGAACGATCCCGAGATCGTTCGGATCCTTTTTGCAATGCCCGGGACACCCATTGAACTTCTGGTGTACGAGTGGAGCGGTCCAGACGATCAGACGGTGCTGGTCCCGTGGACGGCGCTTGTCGACCCAAGCACCCTGGAGGCGGTCAGCCTGACGCTGGCCCAGACCGAGCGACGCGCTGCGGCTCCCGGAACGGCCCTCGGCGTTGCGATGAATGTCGGCGCAGCCTTTCTGGAGCAGCGCGCGTCCTGCTGGAAACGCACGCTCGATATTTCCGGCGACGGAAAGTCGAACCTTGGCCCGCGCCCGCGGCATGTGAAAGATGCCATTGGCGAACGCGGGATAACGATCAATGCGCTGGTCATCGGGTCAGACGCGCCTGCTTCCGGCGACCGTCGTCAGACAGACATCGCGGAACTGTCGTCATATTTCAGGGCGGAAGTCATTGCCGGCCCCGACGCCTTTGTGCAGACCGCCCTGGGATTTGATGACTATGCCGCGGCCATGACACAAAAGCTGAAACGGGAGTTGCAAGGCCTCGTGATCGGCACGCTTCAGTAGATGTAGCGGATCTGATCGGTCCAGTACCTCTCCATCCGCTTCAGGGAGCGCGTTATGTCATCGATGCCGTCTGCGCCCAACACGCCTTTTTGTTGCAGACCGTCGGCATGGCGCGCAAAGAGATCGGCGACAAGGTTGCGAATTTTGCGCCCCTGTTCCGTCAGTTTCACGCGTACCGAACGCCGGTCGATTTCGCACCGTTGATGGTGCATGTAGCCCATTTCGACAAGTTTCTTGAGGTTGTAGCTGACATTGCTGCCTTGATAGTACCCGCGGCTTTTCAACTCGCCGGCGGTAACTTCGTTGTCACCGATGTTGAACAGCAACAGCGCCTGCACCGCGTTGATTTCCAGAACGCCCACGCGCTCGAACTCATCCTTGATGACGTCCAGCAAAAGCCGGTGCAACCGCTCGACCAGCGAGAGGGCTTCAAGGTAGTTCATCATGAAACCTTGGTTCTTTGAGGTCGGAATAGCCTCCGACTTGATGGGATCCAGAATACTCATACACGCGCTCCGAAGTGACTCAGTGCGACGGAAACTGCGCGCGAAAGCCCAATATTTCGTTAAAAGATCAAAAAAGATGCGTGCGTTGCGCGTCAGCTTCCCGCTTGCGGAAGGTCGGCGATGATCGCCCCGATCAGGTCGGCGTAGTGACCCGGCGGAACCGTCTGCCCCGTGACCCATTGGTACAGGTCGTGGTCATTCTCACTGAGCATCGCATCATAGCGCTGCAATCCGGCATCATCCATTTCCGCAAGGTGCCTGTCGGCAAAACGTTCAAGGATTAGATCCATTTCCTTGATGCCACGGCGCATGGAGCGCATTTTCAGCCGCTTGATCCTGTTTTCATGCTGCTCGGCCATCGGCTTCGTCCTTGAGAGCTGTGCGCAGTTTTTTCTCGAGCCGTGCCATCTGCTCCACCCGCGCCAGCATATCCGTTCGCAATTCGCGCAACTCGTTCAAGACATCATGCGCGGACGAGGGCAGCGACCCGTCCTCGAGCGGCGCCTCCAGGCCTTCGCCCTGCCCGTTGATGAGCCACATCATCGACACGTTGAGCAATCCCGCCATCATCGAGAGACGGTTGGCCCGCGGCTCACTGATGTCGTCCTCCCATGAGCGCAGGGTCGATACACGCACACCGAGCCTGCGCGCCAGTTCCGCTTGCGTCATGTCGGCGCTTTCGCGCGCTGCGGCCAGACGGTCGCCAAACGTGGCTGTATCGGGTCCATACCAGTCGTCAGTATTCTCCATCCTGCATCTCCTACACGCTATATCGCTTGATCGGGGCCGTGTCGGCGCCTATGAACGCCTGAGTTCTAGCAAACCGAGGCCGCCATGGAATTCCTGTCAACGACACTCGCACGCGTCAAACCGTCTCCGACGATCGCGGTGACCACGAAAGCGGCGGAACTGAAAGCCGCCGGTCGCGATGTCATCGGCCTTGGCGCCGGCGAGCCCGATTTCGACACGCCCGAAAACATAAAGCTGGCGGCCAAGGCGGCAATCGATGCCGGTAAAACCAAATATACCGCAGTCGACGGCATTGTCGAACTGAAACAGGCAATCTGTGACAAGTTCAAGCGAGACAACGGGCTCAGCTACACTCCGTCGCAGGTCAGTGTCGGCACTGGTGGTAAACAAATCCTTTACAACGCGCTGATGGCCACGCTGAACCCCGGCGACGAGGTCGTCATCCCGGCGCCCTATTGGGTGAGCTATCCCGATATGGTGCTTCTGGCGGGTGGCGAGCCGGTCATTGCCCCCGCGACGCTGGAGAACGATTTCAAACTCACACCCGAGGCGCTGGAGGCGGCGATTACGCCAAGGACCAAATGGTTCATTTTCAACTCTCCCAGCAACCCCACCGGCGCGGGGTATAGCCGGAACGAACTCAAAGCGCTCACGGATGTTCTGCTACGGCATGCTCATGTCTGGGTCATGACCGACGACATGTACGAGCACCTCGCCTATGACGATTTTCAGTTTTGCACCCCGGCCGAAGTGGAGCCTGCACTCTACGACCGGACGCTGACGGTAAACGGTGTTAGCAAAGCCTATGCAATGACGGGCTGGCGGATTGGCTATGCGGCAGGCCCCGAGAAACTCATCGCCGCGATGCGCAAGATCCAGTCGCAAAGCACCTCGAACCCCTGCACGGTATCGCAGTGGGCCGCCGTCGAGGCGCTCAACGGCACGCAGGACTACATCGCCACGAACAACGAGCTTTTCGTGCGACGGCGCAATCTGGTGGTCTCGATGCTGAACGACATCGACGGCGTCGTCTGCCCCAAACCCGACGGCGCGTTCTACGTCTACCCGTCAATCGCCGGGCTCATCGGCAAGACCTCTGCCAAAGGAACGCTGATCGATACCGACGAGGCCTTTGCGACCGCGCTGCTGGAAGAGACAGGCGTGGCCGTGGTCTTTGGCGCGGCCTTCGGGCTCAGCCCGAATTTCCGCGTGAGTTACGCTACGTCCGATGAAAACCTCAAGGAAGCCTGCACCCGAATCCAGACATTCTGTGCGGGCCTGACCTAGCGAGACACCATGAGCGAGCTGCCAGAATATTATTTCCGGGTGCGCGAGAATGGTGCCGCGGTCTTCCGCGTGGACACCCAAAACCGTCAGCGCCGCATCGATATGGATCAGATCGCCGTGGTCAACGTCCGCAACGGCGAGGTCAAACCCCACGGCGACCGGCCCCTGTCAGACGCGGACATGGCCGAGATCAGGTCGTGGATGGAAGAGCGGCAGGCCCTTCTGGCGACCCGCGCGCTTGACGACATCCATCGCGCCGTCGACCACCTGAACCTGACCACGCAGTGGGCCCAGTCCAAGGCCACGAACGCCGAGCTGGAAGCCGTCACCGACGCGCTTTTACTGGCCATGCACGATCTGCGCACGGTACTGGTCCGCAAGAAAGCCGACCGGGTCCTGAGTGACGATTGACGCTTCAGGTATTGAAAA
>JASFFN010000329.1:0-3668 GCA_050124275.1 Roseobacter sp.
CCCGCGGGCCTGAAGTGGATTGAGCACGAATATGCTCTGGATACCGCCATGGCTGGTATGTTGGACAGGATGCTCGATACAGCGGACATTGCCTTGACGGATCGCATTATCGACATAGGGTGTGGAACGGGGGCAAGTACCCTCCAAGCCGCCCAACGCGCTCTGAATGGTAAGGTTCTTGGCGTGGACATCTCTGAACCGCTTGTCGCACGTGCCGCCAGCAGGGCTAAATCACTAGGCGTTCAAAATGCATCGTTTCTTTTGGCCGATGCCCAAACACATGATTTTTCAACTCAACCCTTCGATCTTCTGGTGTCGCGATTAGGTATGAGCTTCTTTTCCGACACCGTCGCGGCCTTGAAGAACTTGTCCAGTGCGTTGAACAGTAAAGGGAAAATGGTCTTTGTTTGCTGGGCTTCGGTGGCGAAAAATCCGTGGTTCAATATCCCCAAACATGCGGCCGAGGAGAGGCTAGGCAAACAGTCAAAAGGTGACCCGAATGCACCCGGCCCAACCGCATTTCAAGACTGTGATCGGGTGGCCGATCTGATGTCTCGGGCGGGCGTTTCGAATATCGAAGCGCGTCCGCTAAATATCGTACTCACACCTCCTGGCGGAGTTGCAGGTGCTGCACGTGCGGCCAGCAAAGTCGGTCCCGCGGCTCGCATCATGCAAGCCTATTCAGGGACAGAAGCTGATGAGGCGGCGATTGAAAGCGCTGTAATTGCGGCCTTCGAGAAGTTCTGTGAGGGAGATGACGTACGGGTTCCGGCCGTGGTGAACCTATTCTCTTGTGCACGATGAATTGGTCATAGAAACCCTGAACCTCGAAAGTTGCCCTTCATACTTTGGAATTCAGCGGTCGTTTTGTCCGGAGGCTGTGTGAAAACTCTGCACACACTTCAAAATTGGTCGATATCGCCGAAATTTCGTGCTCTCTGATTGAGCTAAGACAAGATTTTCGAGGCGCGGTACAGTCAACGCAACCAAAATTGCGGTTTTTTCGACTTTTCACACGGCCTCTCCGCATAGTAGCCACTCCAGATAGAAGCAGACGATCTGCGCTAGCTTGGCGACTAACTGCGATCAGCAGTCGGTTGGACTGCAGGGCAGTACTTCAATCGCGAAGCGGATATCGATCGGGCTCCGCGAAGACATCCATTAGGAGGCTGCCTGCCGCAATTTTGGCCGCGTGCGGCACCCCTGCGGGAATATCCCAGCTGTCGCCAGGCAGGCAGGTTCGAGACACCCCGTCGACGGTCAGTTCCATGGACCCATGGAAGATATGGCCCCACTGCGCTCCATGGCTGTGCTCGGGCAGTTCGACATCCTTGTGGACAGCGAAATAAACCACAAGCGCGTTGTCCGACCGAACCGCACTGGTAGTCACAACGTCATCCGGAAACGGCACTTCGAGAGACGGCAGGCCTCGCATGAAAGATGGATATTCCATTGGTGCACCTCCTTTTTTGGCGCTGTGGGTGGCTCCCGTTATCAGGCAGTGTCTCTAAAGCCCCAGCGGTCGGTTAACTCCCCCGTCCGCGGTAAGGCACTGCCCAGTGATGTAGCTCGACGCCTCCGAAACGAGGAACGCGATGGCCTCACCGACCTCATCGTTCTGTCCAACGCGCCCCAGCGGGACTGTGTCCGCCCACTCTGGATGAAATTCGCTGGCCGCGCTTTCCATCAGACCTGGTGCGATCGTGTTGAAGCGCACGCCTTCGCGCCCGTACCGGTCGGACAGCAGCTTAATGAACCCCTGCAGGGCGAGGCGTGTCGGGCCCATCGGAAACGGAGAGCGCGGCTGGCCCGCTTCGATGCCCGAGATCGCGACGAATGCCACCTTCCCGGAGGCCGCCAGATGTGGAAGCGCAACCTTGGCAAGCCGCATCGGCGCCAGCACCATCATTTCGAAATCGTCGTGCCAGGCAGCCCACGGAATGTCGAGGATGTCCCGCCTGTAGTCGGGATCGTAGCCGAAGCTGTCACGCGTCACGGCAGGGGAAGGTGGTAGGTCGTGGGCCTTCATGACCTCGCTGTGGCGCCCTGCCCCGAAAACGGCGGCGTCGAGCCGCCCGAAGGCGTTAATGGCGGCATCGACGGCCCTCGACACATCGGCGTCCTCAAGCACTGAGCCTGCGATGCCGATACCGCCGACTTCTGCCGCGATCTCCTTGCAGCCGCTGCGCGACATCAAAACCAGGCGGAAACCCTGACGCGAGAGCGCGCGCGCCGTTGCCGAGCCCAGCCCACCGCTGGCCCCGGTAATGAGTGCGACACGGGCGGGCTCGTTTTCAGAGGTCATCGTAACGCTCCTTCGTGTTCAGAATGCTCCCAAAGCCAACCAAAGAGTTCAAGGAAATCCAGTAATGTCCGTTTGGTCCCCAAAACAACCGTCAGCCGCTTTTTCTAATGTCTTTTTTTGCCAACTCTAAAGAGCGCACAAGAACGCTTAAGCGTCGAGCCAAAACCCGAACCCTCATTTTGCCGCAAGCACCGCGTCGAGATGAGGCAGCATGACGATCCCGTCCTGATCGCTGCCCGAACTGTGCGCCACGATGATCTTGCATGGTGTGTCAGACTGGTTGTAAGGCGCATGCGCCACGTCGCCTGGAATATAGATGTGGTCGCCCGCTTGCATAGGCGCGACACACTCAAGTTGATCACCATAGTAGACATTTACCGCGCCTTCCAGCAGCAAGGCTACGGTTTCGATACCTTCGTGGTGATGCACCTTTGCTCTGCCCCCGGGTGGGATAGGCATGACATTCATGCAGATATTGGCGGCACCGACGGTCTCGTGAGAAGCCCCTGCACCATAGGTAATTCCCTGCGCGCCTTCGTAAGTCTGGCCGGGCTTAACCACTCGAACATTGTAATCCTGCGACATGTCATAGAACCTTTCATGGCCATTTCTCAATTGGCCAGCTCTCTGCCTCATTTTCAGCGCTCTGATGTAACTTGGTCAAGAGTGCCTCATCTTCTCCGTTTAAATTTCCAGATCGTTCGCTTGTGCAAAAGGTTCGGTGACACTGACCATTGAAGAACGAAGAGCCGTTGCAGCCGGGAATGCTGCCAGATGTCTAAGCTACAGTGCGGCCTGGCTTGCTTAATCCCTAGGGCCATCCTCTGCAAATTGCGCAACAGTTGTGTGGTCTTGCTGGTAATCTCGATCGCATCGTTCAAATTATTTTTCGACGATACCTACCGCGAGGCCTTCCGTGAAGGAGAGGGCGACCTTGTCTCCGGCGTTCAGTTCCGCCGTAAAATCTCGGCCTGCTTCCGTCGCGACCTCGATCCTCTGCTCTGCGCCGGAGCTATCCTTGACGGTAGCTATTGAGGTTTCCGGATCAAAGGAAAGGAACTCCAGGACAAGCGTGACCATCGTGCCTGTCATCGCGCCCGGCTTTTCACCTTTCGCGGCCTGGCCATCAACCTCCACCAGGCTGTCCATTTCTCCGGGGAGCGCCATGCGCGCGGCAAGTCCGACCGTGTAGACGGCCTTCACCTTGTCTCCGGCTTCTATCTGGTCGAAGTTCACGATTTCGGGTCCGGCGATCAGGATTTCGGACTCGCCCGTCGTCGAATTGTCGAGAACGATCCGCCGTGTTTCCGGATCAACCGACCGGACGGTTGCGTCGACTTCAAATGTCACCTCTCGTTCCGCA
>JASFFN010000330.1:0-3665 GCA_050124275.1 Roseobacter sp.
CATTTCTGCGGCACAACCAGAAGCTTACCGGGTTGAACACATGTCCGAACACCCGGGGCTGCGCCAGCAGTTCGATCTTTGCGACGTCACGAACCTGGTGATGCTCCAACACATCACGCACCCAGCGCGCGCCTGTGCCGGCACCCGGCGCGCCACCATGGTCACGATCATTTAGCGCGGTCAGCCCGCGCCCGTTGCGCGCGAAAAACGCAGGTGTTTGCACATCCGCTTCGGCGTCCAGCAGAACGTAATCGACCGAGTAGCGAAAAGCGTTGTTTACCGCGCCTTTCCGGCCGTGGAACGTGAGGCCCTCGATATGATCGACGGCGGAGGTCATGCGGCGGCAGCGGCGGCAGGCTGGGCGCTTCTGAGAGCGCGCACGACATCGACTGCGCTTGACAGGCCGTCTTCATGGAAACCGTTTTTCATCCAGGCGCCACAGAACCAGGTGTTTTGAGCCCCATTGAACGCCGCAATCTCTTTTTGCGCGGCCAGAGCCGCGATGTCGTAGACCGGATGCCTCAAGGTCACCTGATCGTAAATCAGCTCTTCGCGGATCGTGCGCTTTGTATTCAGCGTTATGAAATGCGGATCGTCTTGGGGGATCGGCTGCAATGAATTCATCCAGTATGTCAGATCAATCCTTTCGGACCGTGCATCGCGGTCCTCCGTGTACACCCAGCTCGCCCAGGTTTTTCTGTTCTTTGGCATCATGCGCTCGTCGGCGTGCAATACGATGTCGTTGGGCTGGTAGGCGATCGCGCCAAGACTTGATGTTTCTTGTGGTGTCGGATCGCTCAACAGTTTCAGAGAGTCGTCGGAATGTGTCGCCATCACCACGTGATCGAAGGCTTCTTCCTCGCCGCCCCAGACCCGAACAAAAACCTTTCCGCCATCACGACGGACGGATTGAACGGAAGTGCCCAGACGCAAGTCCACACTGAGCTGGCGCAATGCGGTTTCGAGACGCTGCACATATTGAACCGATCCGCCCTGCACCGTGTACCACTGATGCTGACCGTAAACGCCCAGCAAGGCATGATTCTGGAAAAAGCGAACCATTGCATAAGCCGGAAAGTCCATGATTTTCTCGGTTGGCGTCGACCAGATCGCGCCGGACAAAGGCAACAGATACCGGTCGCGGAACCAAGAGCCGGTGCCCAGCAACGCCAGAAACTCCCGCAGCGTGAGGCTTTCGTCCTGCGCGATTTCGACGGCGCGCTTGTTGAACTTCAGGATATCCCGCACCATGCCGAGGAAATTAGGCGAAAAAACATTGCGGCGCTGTGCAAACAGGGCATTCAGCGAGGTCAGAGCGTACTCAAAGTCGCCACCGTTCATCGAGGCGCCAAAGCTCATGTTGGATTTTACCACCGGAACGCCGAGCTGGTCGAACAGCGCGCTCATGAACGGGTAATTCGCGTGGTTGAATACAATGAATCCGGTATCGACGGGTTGATCGCCGTTTTTTCCCGCCATTTTGGTTCGGGCGTGCCCTCCAAGGCGCGGTTCCGCTTCGAAAAGAGTAACGCGATGGGTCTGACCCAGCATGTGGGCGGCCCCCATGCCCGATATTCCGGCACCGATAACTGCGACTTTGGATGTATTTTTCGGGAGCTTGTAGGCTGGCAGTTTTCCCAGCGTGAGTGCGTCAAACGGCATGCAGTTCTTTCTTTGTCTTCTGTCGTTGTTCTGGACGTATACGGTGCGTATCTGTGCTTGGATGTTTAAAAAATACGATTTCTTGGTGATCCAACGAGGCGGCAATAGCGTATTTGATACATGTGTGCGACTATGGATCATGAACAGCAGTTGAAACCGCCGCCGCGGGTAGAAGCAGCCGTGGCGCAACTGGTCAACATGAAGGCATCGGAGCCCGCCAGAATGATGGCAACCGACGGATCCAAGCGCATGCTGTGGGTGTCTCACATGGTTCGCATCCGCGACCATCAGGACAAGAGTGCCTTTTCCGAACTGTTTGATCACTTCGCGCCGCGCGTGAAGGGATTTCTCGTGAAATCCGGAGCGGACAGCACGCTTGCAGAGGAATGCACACAAGACGTGATGGCAGCGCTTTGGCACAAATCGCATCAGTTCGATCCTGCGCGTGCTTCAGTGGCGACGTGGATTTTCACCATCGCGCGCAACAGGAAAATCGATCTTCTGAGACGTCAGAGACGGCCCGAGCCGGAAGAACTGACGTGGGGACCGGAAGAAGAACCGGATCAGGCAGATGTTGTTAACCTTCAACAGGAAACAGAACTGCTCGGTACCGCGCTGAAGGCACTGCCGCCAGCGCAACGAGAGCTTATAGACAAGGCGTATTTCGGAGACCTGACGCACAGTGAAATCGCCGCGCAGACCGGTCTGCCCCTGGGCACGATCAAATCGAGAATAAGACTGGCGTTGGAAAGACTTCGCCACACAATGAAGTGATACAAGACCATGACTGAAACAATCAAACATCACCTGAACGATGCCATCCTGATGGCGTACTCGGCGGGCAGCCTGCCGGAAGCATTCAACCTGATCGTCGCGGCGCATCTGTCGCTTTGCGACACCTGCCGTGCTCAGGCGGAAAGTTTCGACGCTCTGGGCGGAGAAGTGCTCGATCAGCAGCATGGTGCTCGCTTGTCCGATACAAGCTACAACTGCACGATCGACCTGATTGACGGCGGGCCAGTAAGCGGCGCACGACCGATGCGCGTTCATCGCAAGGGGGTCTTGCCGCAACCGGTTCAGGAATATGTCGGTGGAGATCTTGACGATGTACGGTGGAAGCCGGTCGGCATGGGCGTGAAGCAGGCGATCTTGCCAACCTCCAGTGAGGCGTCGGCCCGCCTGCTGTTGATCCCCGCCGGAACAGCCATGCCGGATCACGGGCATCAGGGCACCGAAATGACCCTTGTGCTCAAAGGGGCATTTGAAGATGAAGACGGCTATTTCGCGCGCGGTGACGTGGAAATCGCCGACAGCGATTTTCACCATACGCCGGTCGCCGACATCCATGAGGACTGTGTGTGCCTTGCCGTCACGGATGCACCTTTGCAGTTTGACCGCCTGATCCCCAGGATAGCGCAACGCTTTCTTCGGATCTGACCCGGCTCAGAGAACGATTTCAAAAGGCGCGAGGCACGACCAGTCGAATGTCACGCCTATACCGGCAGCATCCGGCGCAACGGCACGCGCCGCTTCGATGACCAGCGGCCGCGTGGTGTACCGGTCAATCGGAAAGCTGTGAACTTCTATCCACCCGGCATGGGGTTGCGCGGATACAAGACTGACGTGCAGTTCCTGCATCCCGTGCGAACAGATTTCGATACCGGTATCCCGGGTCAACTGCGCAACCTGCAGCCACCCCGAGATACCGCCGCAATTAGATGCATCGGGTTGGATGAACCCAAGATCTGACTGCGCCACCGCCATTTCAAATTCGTGGATCGTATGCAGGTTCTCTCCCTGCGCCACCGCCATTCCTGTCGCTTGTGTGATTTCCGCATAGCCTTTGTAGTCATCGGGAATGATGGGTTCTTCGAACCAGAAGATGTCCTGATCCTTGACCGCCTCCGCGAGTTCGATCGCCTGAGTGACGCTGAAAGAGTAATTGGCGTCAATCATGAAAATGGTGTCAGGCCCGATCTGCTGCCGGACAGCTTTGATGCGGG
>JASFFN010000331.1:0-3658 GCA_050124275.1 Roseobacter sp.
CGAGCCACGCCGCCTGCGCCGTTTGTTGCACGTAAATGGATGTTTCGGCCTGTTGCGACACGGCTTGCTGCAACGCGTTCCTGTCAAAGGGCGTTGCGCGCAAGACGGACAGAACCTCATCGAACAGGGCACGACGCGCCTGCCGGTCCGGCACGCGCCCCTTTGCCTCCGCCCGCAAGGCACGAAGAACGGCACGGCGCTCCTGCCGCGGCAGGGCCATCATGTAGGGCGCACCAAAGTTGCCCAGACCGGGTGCCCGGGCGCCGGACACGGCGCTGCCCGTATGGCGGGCGAAAGAACCGGCCATGAAGCCGACAATCAGCAAGTTGACCGCCAGCGAAATGGCCAGTGCGATCCCGAGCCACTTGCTGTTCCTCCTGACGGGCTGCGCATCGTCGCCGCTCATCGCTCAAACCTCCCCGGTATCCCAGCCAAAGCCCGACACCTCGACCGTATCCCCCAGATCGGCCGGCTCCCAGAACCCGTTGCCCGGAATTACGACGTCTTCCAATGCGCTTGGCGGGCTGATACCCAGCCAGAACCCCACGCAACACGCAGTAACCATCCCCCCAACGACACTGAGAGCCTGAAAATCAGGCCATTTGAGCGAAAAAATGTTCCTGCGCCTGACGGCCACGGGTTTTGCGATCGGCTGAACACGCGCCGCGTCCTCAAGAACCCTGCGCAGCAGGTCCGGCGGTAGCGGCGCCAGATGCGCCCGCGCGTCGGCCAGGATATCGTCGAGGGGCCTGTCCCGCTCCTTGTCATTCCGTGTCATTTTCATACCCCAACGCGTCTTTTTGCCCTTCCAGTATGGCGGCCAGCGTTTTCTTGCCTCTTGCGGTCAGACTCTCGACGGCGTGCGGGCTGATATCCATGATTTCCCCGATTTCCGCATTCGCAAGCCCCTCGATATGCCGCAACAGAACGCACTGGCGCTGACGCTCCGGCAGCTGGGCAAGCGCCGCCTGAAGCGCATTCTCGCGTGTCAGGTCCTGAAGGCGGCTGTACGCGCTTGGCGCGTCGTCAGGAAGTTCGACACCATCATCGATCAGTACGTTCCGACGCCGCCGCAACCGGTCAGTACATAGGTTCGCCGTCACCCGGAAAAGCCATGTAGACACCTGCGCGTCTCCGTTGCGCCATTCCGGCGCTATGCGCCACAAGCGCATCATCGCCTCTTGCGCCACGTCCTCTGCCTCCGATGCATCTCCCAAAACCCTGCTGGCGTGATTGTAGACGCGCGGCAAAAGCCGTTTCGCCAACTCCGCCGATGCCTTTCGGTCACCCGACGCGTACAATGCCAGCAAGTCCGCATCGTTGCGCGTTGAAAAGGGATCAAACGGCATGCCTGCTTTCCGTTTCCGCCTGATGTGCGTCTTCCGTTTCGCAGGCTATCAGGACCATAGATCCCTTTCCACATTCGCTTGGCGCTATTCGAGGTTGCCGTGACGCTCTCTCATACGGGTTCTTGCAGATTCGAACTCCGCCTTGCTGATGGCCCCGTCGCCGTCGCTGTCCAGACGGTCAAATCGCCGTTCGGCACGCGGGCCGGGTTCGGCTTCTTCGGCTGAAATGAAGCCGTCACCGTTTCTGTCCAGACGCGCATGCATTTGTTCGGCTCGGTCTTTCGCGCGCATTGCAGCGTTCTGCTGCATTTCCTCAAGGCTCAGCAATCCGTCACCGTTGAGGTCGGCGTCCTTGAAACGGTCATTGCGCTGCTCTTCTATTTCCTCGCGGCTTATTTGCCCGTCACCATCCCGATCCAGCGTTTCGAACTGAACCGGTCCGCGACGATCCTCGGATGTTGCGTGGACCGGCGTCGCAGCGAGCGTAAATGCACAAAGCGCAAACCCGCATTGGAAAATGAATCGTTTCATGAATTCCTCCTTCTGTGATGTCATCGGACGCGCCCTTTGCAACGCCCTCTCAAACATCAAACGCGGTTCGTGCATATTTCCGTCGCAAAAAAAAGAATTTTTTCGCGACATCCCGACGCAGCGACCCACCACCACCTTTCCATCGGGAGCTGGACAGCGCATCTAGCGGGAGCACGAACATCGAAGGCAGTTGCCGTGAACGACATGAGCCGCATCCCCGACAACCATAACGGCAAGGACAGATTGCCTGCGTCCGGTGAACCTGACCGGAATACGAAACTGTCGATGCTGCGCGGCTGGCGTTTCAAGTGTCCAAGATGCGGCAGTGGCCCCTTGTTCAAATCCTACCTGAAGGTGACCGGACAATGCCCGGTCTGCCGGGAAGAATTGTTTCATCACCGCGCCGATGACGGCCCTGCCTATCTGACCATTCTGCTTGTCGGCCACCTGATGGCACCCTTCCTGCATGTCGTTTTTGTAACCTGGCGGCCTGAACCACTGACACTTTTCACAATCTTCGCTGTTGGCTGCGTGGGATTGTCACTCTATCTTCTGCCCAGATTGAAAGGGGCCATCGTGGGGTACCAGTGGGCCCGCCGGATTGGGGGCTTTGGCACCTGACTGGCAACACCGGCGCAAGGCGCTGACGAAAGGCGGGTGGAACGGTCATGGCGCAGGACATCGACAAATCAGCCGTGCGTGATGCGTCTACCGTCATCGTGTTGCGCGACCGGACGTCCAGTCCGAGCATCCTGATGGGACAACGCGGCGCGAAGGCCGCCTTCATGCCCAACAAATTCGTTTTTCCCGGCGGTGCGGTTGACGCATCCGATGCGTCCATCGCTCTCGATGCGCCTTTGCCGGAGATTTGCAGGCAAAGACTACGTGAGGATACGCAAACCGATCTTGCAAACGCTCTGGCCGCAGCGGCGATACGCGAACTCTGGGAAGAAACGGGGCTGGTTCTGGGCGCGCGCGGCACATGGCGTGGCCCACCGCCCGCGGACTGGCAGCGTTTCGCCGGGACGGGACATGTACCGGATGCCAGCGCACTGCAATTCGTTTTCCGCGCCATCACGCCGCCCGGTCGTCCGCGCCGGTTTGATGCACGCTTCTTTTTGGTCGACGCGGAAAGCATTGCAAACGATCTCGATGACTTCTCCGCCGCGTCCGAGGAACTGTCACACCTGCAGTGGGTTCCGCTCGAGAAGGTGCGTGGGTTTGATATGCCCTTCATAACGGAGGTCGTTCTGGCCGAAGTCGAGGCCCGCCTGACAGATCCTGCACCGCCCCACAGCATTCCATTTTTCAAAAATGACGATGAGACCAGCCTGTTTCTCCGGCTTCGCGGCTGGACACCTGCCGAGTGAACCTCAGGAGATCAGGACCAGCGCCACGATCGATCCGCACAAAACGGCAATACCGGCATACTCCCGTTTTCCGATACGTTCCCCGAAGAACAGGGTCGACGCAAAGATCCCAAGCACCATTTCCACCTGACCAACAGCCTTGACGAAGGCCGCAACCTGCAGCGTGAAGGCCAAAAACCAGCAAAACGAGCCGGCAAGCGATGTCAGCCCGATCCAGACAGCGACGCGACGCACCTGCCAGACTGCCGCAATCTGCGGTGCGTCAAAGCGCCAGAGCCAGAACCCCATGCCCAGCATCTGAATCGTTGTCACGACGGCCAGTGTCAGGCCCGCGCGGGTGACGGGATCATCGGAGGGGATGACGAGCGACGCGCCACGGTAACAAACACCCGACACCGCAAACAGGAA
>JASFFN010000332.1:0-3655 GCA_050124275.1 Roseobacter sp.
GTCCCAGAAATTCTACCTTTTTCAATATCGATCGCAACAAGCCGATCAATATCGCTCACGTAAAGAGTTGCTCCATCGCTGACCAGCCCCTTGGGTGCGTCCAGCCCGGTTATCCATTTTGCCTCCTGCATCTGACCGTCAGGACCAATGCGAGAGATGTATCCGTTGCCGTCCTTGGCCAATGGCTCGCCATTGATATTCGAGACATAGAGAACGTTGCGTGCCTCGTCAAAATAGGCGCTCTCGGGTGCCTCCAAACCTTCGAGCGTCCAGACGATGTCCTGTGCAACCACGACCGAACCAATCAGAAGTCCTGCGGCAATGGTGGCTGTCGTTGAAAAAATTCTCATGGTCATCCTCCCAGATATCTCACTATGATAGCACATGTCGGGACGTCAGGTTGCTGAAGTTTTTTTGAGACCCCGCAGATAATTGCCATTCGCCGCATGGCAGAACAACGTTAGCATGGGCTCGACCCGGTCATCCGAGTCTTTCGGTCAAAAATTGGATGCTTGAACGACTGCTTCTTCTTTCGTCCGGCTTTCTCTTTTGCACCCGCAGCAACCTGTAGTCGCGCCTTCAGAGACGCGACCCACGGTCGCGAACTGCAGATACCAGTCGTTCAAGCCAGAAAGTCGTACGTCGGCAAGGTCCGCAACTCAGTCATAGCCGATTGATAGATCAGCGTCTGCTCTCGCGCGAAGCGGCCGCTCGGGGCTGAAAGTTCGATTTTTCTTGTCCGTACGACTGCTCAACGGCGCTGAGCTGTCATCTGAGCAAAACAGTCGGATGACCGGGTCGATGAAGATTTTCTGATGCGGGCCAGAGTGCATCGTATGGGCTGGGCCCGACCGTGGCCCGCGTTGGAAAATCTCTCAGGGAGGAAGCCGCGGGGGCTTTTCGATGCCTATGGGGAAAGTGCGTTTTGGTTCGAAACGGAGTCGGCGATTTGTAACCGGCGATAGCGAACGAAGCCGAAGGTTTCCGCACACGGGCGCATTTTTCGGGGTGGAGTTGACCGGCGTTTCGAGCAATTTGCGCGATCTATCGGAGCGTCGAGCATAAGGCGGTTGGGCCGGTGGGGCTGGGCCGACCGGTTTGGGATGGTTTGAGTGATCAGGCAAACGGTCATGCGGCCTGTTTCCTCGGTGGAGCGCGGGATCGTGGCCCCTCGCCGCGCCGGAATGTCTCGATGATGCGCATCGGCCCGCCGCAATCCGGGCATGGCTCTCGCAGGGTGAGCGGGACGATCTCGGCAGAGGGAGCGTGTTCCTGCCTGGTCGTTTCCGCCCCGAGCAATGTGCGGATCTTCGCGATATTGGCCTTTCGTCGTGCGGAGGCCAGCAGGCCGTAGTGCCGGATGCGATGGAAGCCGTCGGGCAGGACATGGATCAGGAACCGGCGGATGAACTCGTGCGCGTCGAGACGCATGACCTTCATGCGGTCGCCGGACTTGATGCGGTAGTCCTTCCAGCGGAACGCCACGGTGTCGGCAGCGGCGCTGACGAGGCGGTGGTTCGAGATCGCCACCCGATGGGTGTATCGGCTCAAGTATGCCAGCACGGCCTCGGGCCCGCCGAACGGTGGCTTGGCGTAGACCACCCATTCGGTTTTGCGGAACGGGGCAAGCCAACCCGCGAAGGCCTGCGCCTCTGCCAACCCGCCCATATCGCCGAAGAAGGCCAGTTTGCTCGCGCGGTGCAGCGCCATAAGCCCGTCGACGAACAGCCTCCGGAACAGTCGCGACAGGACGCGCACATGCAGGAAGAACCCAGGGCGGCAGGCGACCCATCTTTGACCGTCTGACGACAGCCCGCCGCCCGGGACGATCATGTGCACATGGGGATGGTGGGTCATTGCGGAGCCCCAGGTGTGTAACACGCTGGTCATGCCGACGCGCGCGCCAAGGCGCTTGGGATCGGCGGCAATGGTCATCACCGCTTCAGCAGATGCCTTGAACAGCAGGCCATAGACCGCCCGCTTGTTCCAGTAGGCGATCTGCGCGATCTCCGCCGGCAGGGTGAAGACGACGTGGAAATACTCCACAGGCAGCAGGTCTTCGGCGCGTGCCGCCATCCAGTCGCGCGCCGCCGGTCCCTGGCACTTCGGACAGTGCCGGTTCTTGCACGAGTTATACGCGATATGCTGGTGGCCACACTTGGTGCAGGCCGCCACGTGCCCACCGAGCGCTTCGGTCCGGCATGCCTCGATCGCTGACATCACCTTGAGCTGCGCCAGGCTCAGATGCCCGGCATTGGCCCGCCGGTAGGCGGGACCATACGCGCGAAAGATGTCAGCGACCTCTAGCCTTGGGCGAGGCAAGGCCCGCGCCTTACCCCGGTCGCGTCTTGCGGGCTTGCAGGTTCAATTGCTTCAGCGCCTCGAACGGGCTCGTCGTATCCCGGATCATCTTGGTGGCAACCTTGGTGTATTGCGCTGTGGTCGTCAGCTTGGCGTGGCCGAGCAGAACCTGGATCACCCGCACATCCGTCCCCGCTTCCAGCAGGTGGGTCGCAAAGCTGTGCCTGAGCGTGTGCAGCGTTGCAGGTTTGTTGACCCCGGCCATACGCTTGGCCGATGTGAAGGCTCGATTGAGCTGGCGCGGCGAGATCGGGTTGATCTTCGGCTTGCCGGGAAACAGCCAGCCCTCGGGCCGTGCCTCAAGCCAATACTCACGCAAAAGATCGAGCAGCCCGGCCGACAGCATGACCTTGCGATCCTTCCGCCCCTTGCCCTGCACGACATGGATCAGCATCCGGTCGCTGTCGATATCGCCGATCGTGAGATTGCAAACCTCCGATGCCCGCAGCCCGGCGCCATAGGAGATACTGAGCGCGGCACGGTACTTGAGCCCGGGGCCGGGCGCGACCGCCAGAAGCCCGGAAACCTCTTCGGCGCTGAGTACGGCGGGCAGTTTGCGCGGCTGAGTGCGGAACTGCATGTATCGCTTCATCTCCTCACGCCCGCAGGTCATCGAGAAAAAGAAGCGCAGAGCGGTGATGCGCGCGTTGTAGACGGACGGCGAGACCTCGGCATCCGTCATGTGAAGCTGATAAGCCCGAAGCTCCTCAGACGTCGCCGTATCGGGCGAACGCCCCAGAAACGCGGCAAAATCTTTTACCGCACGGATGTGGGCCTGCTGGGATTTGTCCCCAAGCCCTCGAATGCGCATGTCCTCGATCATCCGCTCGCGCAGCGGCGTGGTTCTCTCCTCTGTCATTGGAACCTCCTGTCTGTCGACTGAGAAAGTCCCAATCGTCAGACAGCTTGATCAGTTCGCAAAATGCACGGCGTCAGGGGAGATGCGCAACATCAGCCACAAGCGCCATTGCCGCGCGAGCGGCTTCGTCCAAGAGCCCAAGGCGGACTCTCCCTTTCTGTCCAGTTCGCGCCTGCAGCATCTTCCGGTGACGCTTGGCGAGCCGCTGCGCAGAGTCAAAACCGCACGTTCATGCAGCTCGCAACGAAGATAGCAAGCGCTACGTCTGCAACTCGAACCAACCCGCGAAATGAATTTACCAGAAACTGATCCGATTTCACGGAGACGACCGAAGAGCTTTGATATATGTTGCCACCGCTTCGCGATCCTCTACGGGGAGCTGCGCGAAATTGGAGATGACGGAAACCATGTGCCCACCCGCACTGTCAAAGTCGG
>JASFFN010000333.1:0-3652 GCA_050124275.1 Roseobacter sp.
GCTGCCGGTTGCGCGGATCGAGCTTCTGGATGAAGTCATGGTCAAGGCCACGAACAGCTACGCAAAGCTCGACCTGCCGGAAACGCCCTTGCTGCTGCTGGAATTCCACGGCACCGAAGCAAGCGTTGTCGAACAGGCCGGGGTCTTTGGCGCGCTCTCCGAAGAGCATGGCGGAAATGGATACCAGGCCACGACGACGACCGAGGAGCGCAACAGACTGTGGAAGGCGCGCCATGACGCCTATTGGGCCATGCTGCAATACCGGCCCGGCGCGCGGGGCGTCGCAACGGATGTCTGCGTGCCGATCTCGCGTCTTGCGGAATGCGTCAACGCCGCTCAGGCGCGCGCCGCGGAACTGGATCTGGTGGTGCCGATCATCGGACATGTGGGCGACGGCAATTTTCACGCCACGCCACTGGTGAACATGTCCGATACCGGCGAGGTCGCTCGCACGGCGGAGTTCATTTCATGGTTGAATGATCTTGCCATCTCCATGGACGGCACCTGCACGGGCGAGCACGGCATCGGTCAGGGCAAGATGCCGTACCTGCGCCGCGAGTTGGGCGACGCGGTGGATTTCATGGCGCAGATCAAAACCGCCCTTGATCCCAAAGGCATCCTCAACCCTGGTAAGATCTTCAAAGGGTAGAGAAGGGGCACCCGCGTGACCCGCGCTATCCGTCTCGTCTTGGTTCATTCGGGTCGCTGGAGAACAAGGCGATCTTGTTGCCTTGTGGATCGCGAAGGTAGCCGACATAGAAATGAGGTCCATAAGAGTCACGAAAGCCCGGTTGGCCCTCGTCGGATCCGCCTGCCAAAAGCGCGGCGGCGTGAAGGTCGCGAACCTGCTTTTGATTGCGCGCCTCGAATGCGATCATGGTCCCGTTGCCCGCTGATGCCGGTTTTCCATCGTAGGTTGGCTTGACGTAGAAATGCGGCGGAACCGGAGACCGACCCGGTTGTACGGGCAGGGCGTAACTCAGGCCCACAGGGCCTTCCTCCAATTCGTAACCAAGGACCGACAGGAACGCAGAATAGAACCGTTTCGCACGAGCGATGTCATCAGCACCGACGGTGACATAGGCAATCATCCAGCGTATTCCTTTCCTGACCTTTGACCACCGCAACAAGTTTTCTGCATCACGGCGAGCCATCAGGCAAGTCGGATCGGCAATAGATCATTTGCCGAATGCCGCTGAAAAGCGGACCGTGATGCAAAAACATCGAAGGCGCATTTTGTCAGATTGGCCGCCAAAACCATGTCGCTTTCCTGCCATGACGCGTCGGGCGCGTTTTGCGCGCAAATCTGCAGTTGGGTAAAGCTGGCGCGAAGTCCGCATAAGGGAGTCGCGCGCCATGAAAACCGAAGTCAAAGCTCTTATCGTTGGCGGGGGCGCTGTCGGCACATCAATCGCGTATCATCTGGCCCGCGCCGGCTGGGACGACGTGATGCTGCTCGAACGCGATGAGCTGACCTCCGGCTCCACATGGCATGCGGCGGGGCTCTTGCCGTACTTCAACATGTCCTACGCGACGACGCATATCCATGACTATTCGATCAAGTTCTACAAGACGCTGGAAGAGGAGACGGGCCTGAACGCCGGTTTCTTCGTCGTTGGCAACCTGCGCATGGCGCAGAGCAAGGCGCGGATGGACGAATACATGCTCTATGCATCGACGGCAGAGACGGTCGGCGTCCCATTCGAATGGCTCACGCCCGCACAGATCAAGGAGCGCTGGCCGCTGGTGCGGACCGACGATCTGCAGGGCGCGATCTACCACCCGACGGACGGCTACATCAATCCGGCGGATGTCACCATGGCGATGGCGAAAGGCGCCCGTCAGCGTGGCGTGCTGATCGAACGCAAATGGCAGGTGGATGGCTACACATGGGCGGGCGATCACTGGGACGTGTCGGTGACAAAGATGGTCGAGAAGGGCGGCAACCTCGTGCCCTCCGACGAGCAGATGGTGATCCGCGCCGAACATGTGGTCACCGCCACCGGTAACCATGCGCAGCGCACCGCGAGGCTTCTGGGTCTCAAGATCCCGGCGATCCCGGTGGAACACCAGTATATCGTGACCGAACCCGACCCGGCCCTTGTCGAATGGCGCAAGACCAACGAACAGCATCCCGTTCTCCGCGATGCCGACGCCAAATGGTACGTGCGCGAAGAGCGCGGCGGGTGGATCCTTGGTCCTTACGAGCGCAATGCGCCCGCGCGGTTCCTATATGATGTGCCGGAAAGCTTCCGGGCAGATTTGTTCCCGCTCGATCTGGAACGGATCGAGGAAGAGTACATGTCGATGATCCACCGGATCCCGTCGTCCGAGACGGTGGGCCTCAAGGACGATTACAACGGCCCGATCTGCTATACGCCCGATGGCAACCCGCTGATCGGTCCGGCACCCGGATTGCGCAACATGTGGCTGGCCGAGGGCTTCTCCTTCGGGATCACGGCGGCGGGCGGCGCGGGCTACTACCTCGCGCAGATGATGACCGAGGGTGAGGCCGAGATCGACATGGCCTCGCTCGACCCCAAGCGCTACGGTTCGTGGATGACCACGGAGTATGCCGCGCGCAAGAACGAGGAAGCCTACGAACACGTCTACATCCTGCACCACCCGGACGAAGAACGCCCGGCCTGCCGCCCGCTGCGGACAGCGCCCGCCTATGACCGGCAGAAAGCCCGTGGGGCGCAGTTCGGGCAGGTCAACGGATGGGAGCGGCCCAACTATTACGCGCCTGACGGCTTCAACGACCACGACAGCCGGTCGTTCCGTCGCGGCGGCTGGTGGCAATACGCCGTCGAAGAGGCCAGGGCCATTCGGGAAGGCGTGGGGCTGATCGACGCGACGGCCTTCACCAAGCATGTGGTCCGGGGGCCCGGCGCGACATCTTTCCTAGACTGGTTCACCTGCAACAAGCTGCCCAGCGTCGGGCGCATCAACCTGACCTACGCGCTGACCTCGCATGGCACCACGCGCACCGAATATACCATCGTGCGTCTGGCGCAGGATGAATACTACCTCGTGTCGGCGGGGGCCTGGACGGCCTACGACGCGGATTACCTGCGCAAGGCGATCGAGGACAAGGCGCCCGAGTTCGGCTACATCGAATGCCACGACGTGACAACGCAATGGGGCGTGTTCGCCATTGCCGGGCCGAAATCGCGCGCTGTTCTGAACGAGCTCGTGAAAGACGCCGACCCGGCGACGGTCCTGTCCAATAAGCGCTTCCCTTGGCTGAGCATGCGCAACATCGAGCTGGGCATGTGCCCGGTCCGGGCCGTTCGCGTGGCCTATACGGGCGAGCTTGGCTGGGAGTTGCATCATCCGATCGAGATGCAGAACTACCTTTTCGATCTGCTGGAAAAGGCCGGAGAAGCGCACGGCATGAAGCTCGTGGGCGCTCGGGCGCAGAACTGGCTGCGTCAGGAGAAATCCTATCGCGCCTTCGGCAACGAACTGGGCCGTGATGCAACCCCGCTCGAAGCCGATCTGCCCCGTTTCATCGATCTGGACAAGGACTTTCATGGCAAGGAAAAGCTGGTCGAAACCGGCGTGCGCTCGAAATGCGTGACCTTGCTGATCGAGGGTCCGGAAGATGCCGACCCCTGGGGCCGCGAAGCACTTTACGACGCTGAGGCAC
>JASFFN010000334.1:0-3647 GCA_050124275.1 Roseobacter sp.
GAGATCGGCAGGTTCATCAGGAAGCCGTAGACGATGAAGATGATCGAGGGCGGGATGATGATCCCGACCGTACCGCCAGCGGCGGCGGTGGCGGCTGAAAAGCGTTCGTCGTAGCCACCTTTCACCATCTCGGGGTGCAGCATCGATCCGATCGTTGCCGTGGTTGCCGAGTTCGAGCCGGAGATCGCTGCAAATAGCCCGCAAGCGCCGAGAGAGGCCATCGCGAGGCCGCCCCTGAGCCAGCCGAGACAGGCATAGGCAAAGTTTGACAGCCTTCGGGCGATCCCGGACTTGTTGATGAGGTCACCCGTCAGGATGAAGAGTGGCATCGCCAGAAGCGCAAAGCCCTTGTTGAACACGTTCATGAGTTCCGCGCCCATGTTGTCCAGCGTCAAGCCAAGGACAAAAGAGCAGCCGATCACCCAATAGGCAATGACCAGAAGAACCGGCACGCCGAGCATGAAAAGGAAAGTGACGGCCAGCGAAATAACGGTGATGAGGGTTCCGTCGGTCATTAGGTGTCTCCCCCGATAACGGCTTGTTCGATCAGCGGCTCGCCCGCGCGGTACCTGCGCATGTCTTCAAAGAGGTTCTCGAAGGCGCGTCCTGCCATCAGAACGGCGGCGATCGGCGCGGTGACGAGGAACCACCACTGCATCGTATTGTCCGTTCCCAGAACGATCTGGAAGTTCGCGGCAGAGTTTGCCGTCAGCCGGCAGGTGGTGACGAAGAGGATCAGTGCGAACCCGAACCACAAAAGGAAGTCGATAAAGAGACAGATCATCTGACCCGTCGGTGCCATTTTTGTGCGGAACTCGGAAAAGCTCAGGTGTGTGCGCAACCGGATGTTATAAGAGGCGCCATACCAGGCCATGATCATGAAGAGAAACGGCGGGATCGTGGTGGACCAGGGTTGTTGGTTGTTGAAAATGAAGCGGTCAATCACGCCCCAGAAGATGATGAAGGCGATCGCAAGGTATGAATAAACCATGATCGTGCGCTCCAGATGCCGGTCGATGAACGGCACCGCGCGGTAAATCAAAGAGACGAGATAGCCCCCGAGAGCCACCACGATGACACCAAGATACCACTTGGCATCCGAGCGCATGGCATTTGTGATTTCGAAACTGTCGCCGGAAGCAACAGCCGAAATAATCGCGCCCATTTCAGCAAAAGTCGACAAACCCTGTCCCTCCCAAAGGTTCGATCCGCAACCCGGTCTGCCAGTTCAGGAGATTTTTGCCCCCACAGGTGCCGGTAATTTATGTCAGCGGAAAAGATGACCGGTCCCCGAAGGCGGGGACCGGCTTTTGTGGTAATGACACGCTATGGATCAGGCTTTCCACCAGCGGCGTGGTTCGACGTTTTCCGCGAGCGTGTGCGGGTTTTTGCGGACTTCGTTGTAGATATCCTGATAGGTGTCGATTCCACCGGCCCACTGGTTGATCCGCTCGCGCCACTGCTCCCAAAGCTGCGGCTGGAATTCGGGCGAACACATTTCCTCGGCCTTTCTGCGCTCGGCATCGGAGAGCATTGCCATGCGCACGTTGTTCTCGGCAAAAATCGTGCCCGGAAGCTGCGGGTCGGAGAATCCAACGGTGTTGACAAGGGCCGCTTCGTTGGCCGCCTGCACGTGAACCTGCGCGAGATACGCGGATTCCATCACCGCATCCTGCAGTTCGCCGCCGAGGCTGTCAAAGACGGACGCAGACATTGCCGTGTGCTCCGTACCGCAGAAAAAGCGCAGGTCAACACACTGGCTGACCACGGGCGACATGTTCGCGTAGGCAACGGCGGACGCCCATGTTTCGGCACCGTCGATCAGGCCCTGCTTGAGCCCGTCGAGTGTTTCCTCCCATGCAATGGGAACCGGGTTCAGGTTGAGCGCTTCCATGGCGATCCGGCCAAGCTGCGTGCCCGTGACGCGGTTCTTCGTGCCGAAAAGCTGTTCGATGCTGGTGACGGTTTCCTTGTCCTGCCACGCCAGACCCAACTGGATGCCGCGAAGTTCCGCATGCGTGAAGAGGAATTTCAGGCCGTGACGCGCTTCGAAAGGCTCGCGCAGGATCCGCTGCGATTCCGGGCTGTACATGAAGTAGTACTGGTCCGCACGCGTGCGGAACATGTAGGCATAGTCCAGAACATTCAGATAGGGCGCGCCGCCCGCCGAGTTCTGCGTCGACGCGGCATACATGTCGGTGATGCCCTGCTGGGTTTTCTCGACACAGCTAAGTTGGTTGCAGATCTGGTTGTTGCCGATGAATTCGATGCGAATCTCGCCGTCTGTCCGGCTTTCGAGGTCACGTGCGAATTCGAGAACGCCGGCGCGTTCGATCAGCAGGTTCTGCGGGTTGAAACCGGCTGCACCCATCTTCAGCGTGAATTTCGGTTCTTTTGCGAACCGCTTTTCATAGGTCGATTCAGCAGCTTTTGCGAGGTTGCCGATACTCATGGCGCCGCCGAAGGTACCCGCTGCAAGCAGGGTCGAGCTCAGGCCGTAGCGACCCGCGATTTTGAAAAGGTCACGACGCGACATGCCTTTGATATTGTTCTGTACTTTCATGCGTTCCTCCCTGAACGTCGATTATTGAGACATTTTGTCCCAAAAAACTCTAGTATGGTTTACCTTTTTTGCATAGAGTTTTTTCAGTCTACACGGGAGGGCCTCACTTGGAAGCAGATTTTATTGTGATCGGTGCGGGCTCGGCAGGCTGCGTGCTGGCAAATCGCCTGAGTGCAGACCCGAAAAACAAGGTCGTATTGCTCGAGGCGGGCGGGCGCGACTGGAACCCCTGGATCCATATTCCGGTCGGATATTTCAAGACGATACATAACCCCAGCGTCGACTGGTGCTACAAAACCGAACCCGATCCAGGGCTGAACGGGCGTTCGATCGAGTGGCCGCGTGGCAAGGTTCTGGGCGGGTCTTCGTCCCTCAACGGGTTGCTCTACGTGCGCGGCCAGCCACAGGATTATGACCGCTGGCGGCAGATGGGAAATGCCGGCTGGGGGTGGGATGATGTGCTGCCGCTCTTCAAACGGGCGGAAAACAACGAGCGCGGCGCGGACGACTATCACGGCGATCAGGGGCCTTTGTCGGTCTCCAACATGCGTATACAGCGGCCCATAACGGATGCCTGGGTCGCGGCAGCACAGGCCGCCGGCTACAAGTTCAATCCCGATTACAACGGGGCTGAGCAGGAAGGCGTCGGGTTTTTCCAACTCACTGCAAAGAACGGACGCCGGTGCAGTTCCGCTGTGGCCTATCTCCACCCGGTCAAGAAGCGGGCCAACCTGACCATCTTGACACATGCGCAAGCCGACAGGATCGAGATCCAAGACGGTCGGGCAGTCGGCGTCACGTATACGGATCGGGGTGGCCGCCCCCAGCTCGTCAAGGCGCGTCGTGAGATCGTGCTGTGCGGCGGCGCCATCAACTCGCCACAACTATTGATGTTGTCCGGGATCGGCGAGCCGGCGCACCTTGCCGAACACGGTATCGAAGTCAAGAAAGCGCTTAACGGTGTCGGCAAGAACATGCAGGACCATCTGCAGGCGCGATTGGTCTACAAATGCAACGAGCCGACGTTGAACGACGAAGTCTCGAGTTTGTTGGGACAGGCGAAAATCGGGCTGAAATACCTGAT
>JASFFN010000335.1:0-3632 GCA_050124275.1 Roseobacter sp.
AGAGGCCATCATGCCATTGGCCCGCGGACCCGATGGCAAGCTCGGGGTACGCGGCGGTGGAGGCGCCGGTCAGAACATCGTCATGAATATTTCCACGCCGGATGTTCAAAGCTTTCGACGGTCTCGGGGGCAGATCGCCGCTCAGATGACGCGGGCGCTGAACCGCGGGCAGCGCAACCGGTAACGAAGAGGAAGCGACAAGATGCAGTTTCATGACGTGAGATTTCCAGCCGCCTTGAGTTTTGGCTCTGTCGGCGGGCCAGAACGCCGCACCGACGTGGTGGCCATAAGTAACGGGTATGAAGAGAGAAATTCGCCGTGGGCGCATTCGCGGAGACGTTATGATGCCGGCGTGGGAATGCGGTCTCTCGATGATGTGGAAACCATGATTGCGTTTTTCGAAGCGCGCTTCGGTCAGCTCTATGCCTTCCGCTGGAAAGACTGGTCGGATTACCGGTCCTGCAGGCCGTCCCAGGAAATCACGGCCTTTGATCAGGATCTCGGGACTGGAGATGGTGCGCGTACGGAGTTTCAACTCACCAAGACATACAAGTCAGGAACCTACGCCTACGAGCGTCCCATCAAAAAACCGGTTGCAGATACCGTGCGTGTCGCGGTTGCTCAAGCCGAACTGCAGCAGGGCATTGACTATTCCGTCGATCCGGCGACGGGAATAATCACGATCACGCAAGCCCCGGCTGATGGCGCTCAGGTAACGGCCGGGTTCGAGTTCGATGTTCCGGTTCGCTTTGATACCGATAGCATACAAACCAGCGTCGCCAGCTTTCAAGCCGGAGAAATCCCCACGGTTCCGATTGTCGAGGTGCGCGTGTGATGGTGGGTATGGATGAAGGATTGAAGGCGCATCTGGCAACCGGCCTTACGACAGTTGCGCATGCTTGGGCGATCGAACGGACGGACGGCGTCATCTTGGGATTCACGGATCATGACCGGGATCTGACTTTTGACGGTGTGACGTATCGCGCCGATACGGGGCTTACCGCATTGTCTCTGGTGCAGAGCACTGGACTGTCTGTCGACAATACCGAGGCACTCGGCGCTTTGAGCGACTTGTCCATTCGTGAAGACGAAATAGAACAGGGCCGTTTTGACGGTGCCGAGGTCCGCGCATGGCTGGTAAACTGGACGGATGTTACCCAGCGCTGGCTGCAGTTTCGCGGGACAATCGGAGAATTGCGCCGTGGCGATGGCGGGTTTCAGGCCGAACTGCGGGGGCTGACAGAGATGCTGAATCGTCCCCTCGGTCGCGTTTACCAGAAACCCTGCTCGGCAGTTCTGGGTGACGCCAGCTGCAAGCTTGATACCCTCGCGGCCGAATATTCAATCGATCTGGCCATCGAATACGTCGATGGATCACGCATTTTTCGATGGGGCGATTTAGGTCAGTTTGTTTCCGACTGGTTTACCCGTGGTCGTCTTGAAATACGCAACGGCCCCGCTGCGGGCCTTTGGGGGACGATCAAGCGCGACAGGCGCGAAGGCGCAGGGCGCACAATCGAGTTGTGGGAGCCGGTACGGGCCCCGTTGACCTCGGGCGTTATTGTACGTCTCGTTGCCGGTTGCGACAAACGTGGCGAGACCTGTCGAAGAAAATTCAATAACCTTCTGAACTTTCAAGGTTTCCCGGACCTGCCCGGTGACGACTGGCTGATGGCCGTTCCGAAATCCACCGGTGCGAATACAGGGGGCAGCAGAAGATGAGCTCACATCAACAGGCCATAGTCGACGAAGCGCGCCGATGGATCGGTACTCCGTATGTTCATCAATCGTCCGTCTTCGGGGCAGGCGCTGATTGTCTTGGGCTTTTACGCGGGATCTGGCGCGCGCTGTACGGCGTGGAGCCCGAAAAAGTGCCAGCCTATTCGATGGACTGGTCCGAACCACAAGGTGAGGAACGGTTATGGGATGCAGCACTGCGGCACTTGACCCCGAAAAATCAGAAAGATGAAGCTCTTGGCGATGTGCTTTTGTTTCGTATGCGTGCAGGGGCCGTGGCCAAGCATCTCGGAGTGGTTTCGAGGATCGGAGAGCACGCCCGTTTTGTTCACGCCTATTCAAGACATGGCGTGGTTGAAAGCGCCCTGAGCCAGCCGTGGCAACGCAAGATTGTCGCGCGTTTTTGTTTTCCTCCGGAGGTTCTCTGATGGCGACGATAGTTTTATCTGCAGCGGGTGCGGCGGTGGGCGGTTCCATCGGCGGAACAGTTGGAGGATTGTCCACGTCGGTCATCGGGCGCGCTGTCGGCGCGAGTATCGGGCGCGTCATTGATCAGAGCGTGCTTGGAAATGGCTCGGAAGTCATCGAGACGGGCCGGATCGACCGGTTCCGTTTGTCGAGCGCTGGCGAGGGGGAAGCGATTGCGCAGACATACGGTCGCATTCGCCTGGGCGGGCAGGTGATCTGGGCGTCGGATTTTCTGGAAAATGTGAACGTGACCAGCACGACGAGTGGCGGTGGCGGCAAGGGAGCCCCCAGCAGACCCAAGACCAGAACCAAGACGCGAAGTTATTCCTATTCCGTCAACCTGGCCGTGGCGATCTGCGAGGGCGAAATAACCCGCGTTGGCCGCATTTGGGCGGATGGCGAGGAAATCGCGCCCGATGATCTGAACATGCGCATCTACAAGGGCAGTGCGGATCAGTTGCCGGACTCGGTGATTGAAGCGATTGAGGGGAGCGGCAACGTGCCCGCTTACCGCGGCACGGCCTACGTCGTCTTTGAAAACCTTCCGCTGGAACGCTTTGGAAATCGTGTGCCTCAGTTTTCCTTTGAAGTATCGCGACCGGAACAGGAGACAGAGCCGGAGGCCGATTTCGCGTTGACCTATGGCATCCGCTCGGTAGCGGTCATTCCTGGAACGGGCGAGTACGCGCTGGCAACAACGCCGGTGTACTATTCGTCCGGAGCCGGCAGCCGTCGCTGGAGTGCGAACATCAATTCACCAGCCGAAAAATCGGATTTTTCTGTTTCGCTTGAAAATCTAGTCGAGGATTTGCCGAAGTGCGAGGCAGGCTCTTTGGTCGTTTCCTGGTTTGGCAATGATCTTCGCTGCGGTGATTGTGATCTGCGCCCCAAGGTCGCGCGGAAAAAGTACGAAGGCGCGAACATGCCGTGGTCTGTTGCGGGGGTCTCGCGATCTGATGCTCAAGAAATGCCGACCCGGGACGGTCGTCCGATTTATGGCGGAACGCCTGCGGACAAATCCGTCATCGAAGCTATTCATGCAATGCACGCGGCCGGAAAACAGGTGATGTTTTACCCGTTCATCCTGATGGATCAACTTTCGGACAACACGTTGCAAAACCCGTACGACCCGGCGATTTTCCAGCCCGCCCTGCCGTGGCGCGGGCGGATCACGCTTTCGCTTGCACCGGGTGTCGACGGATCACCGGAGGGGACTGCCGCAGCCGCGGCCGAGGTTGATGCGTTCTTTGGAACCGCGCAGGCCAGTGATTTCAATGTTTCCGGGGGCAAGGTTGTCTATACGGGGCCGCAAGAGTGGTCGCTCAGTCGGTTTGTCCTGCATTACGCAGCGCTCTGTCGGGCGGCGGGAGGTGTCGAAGCCTTTTGCATCGGATCGGAATTGCGCGCACTGACGCAGATTCGGGCAG
>JASFFN010000336.1:0-3626 GCA_050124275.1 Roseobacter sp.
CGCCGGTGCCGAGGATCAGGATATCCGTGTCATGCCGTTCAATGTCGGTCACACGCATGTCAAAACGCCTTCATCAAGAAAAGAGCAGCGATCAGGAACGAAATTGCCAGCGCGCCGGACGCGAGGTTTTTTTGCGATGGGCTCCAGGGCAACCATTCCAAAGCCATGAGTCGCAGGCCACCAAACATGTGCACCGCAAGCAGGAATACCAGACCGAACTCTGCCAGCTTGACCGCTCCTGCCTCGGTCAGTGCGAAAAAGCCGTCCAGACGCGCCGTGTCCGTCATCGCCAGTGCCAACACCCAGAAGTGAAACGGCAGAAAAACGGCCAGCCCAAGCCCGGACAGGCGGTGCAAGATGTATGCCAGCCACAGCGGATGCGCCCGTGATGCAATGCCCCGCGCGGCTCTCATGCGAAGGTCACGGCCCATACGGCGCGTGCACCCAGCAAAAACAGTCCAGCCCCGGCGGTCCACATGAAAAGGTCCAAAAGCGTTCCCTTCAAACCACCCCATTCATGAACGATGGTGCGAACTCCGATCGCGCCGTGGATTGACACCGCCAGAACAAAAGTCCCGTAAAAGGCAAACCACAGAAACGATCCCTGCGTCCGGCCAAGAATTTCCGCAGCGCTCAGACCGCCCTGAATGGCGTAGATCATCACCGCCAGATGCCCCAGCACGAAGGGTGCCATCAGCAGGGCGGTCATCCTTTGAAGCATGTAAAGCCGCAGGTTCAGCATCCGTTGCGCCTTCTGAAAAATGATTTCGCTGTCTCCCGCTTCAGCCCCGCAATGGCGGACATCGGATCGAGTTCGTTCGGGCAATACGCCGTGCAGGAGCCCATCGAATGGCAATTGTGACACCCGCCCCTGCCAGAGACTGCGTCCAGAATATCAGCCCGTCCTGCGTCCTTCTCGTCGTTCAGCAAGGTCCACGCGCGTTGCAAGGCCGCCGGGCCAAGGTAGTCGGCATTGCCCGCGACAGTATCGCAGGCGGCATAACATACCGAGCAATTGATGCATTCGATCCCCGCACTGGCCTCGACGCGCCCCTCGCTTCGGGCGTCCACGGAGGGGATGGGTTCACTGCGCGTACGCTTCGCGTGATGGACACCTTCCGCCGCAATCCATTTATCGAAGAACGGGTCCATGTCGACCGCAAGATCCTTGATGACCGGCAAGTTGCGAAGCGGCCCGATGGTCACTTCGTTGCCGTTGAGAACCTTGGAGATATGCGTTCGGCACGTCCAACGCGGCACGCCATTCACCATCATCGCGCAACTGCCGCACATCCCGACCCGGCACGCAAATCTATAGCTGAGGGTGGGATCGGCATTCTGCTGCACCCATGACACGACATCGAGAACGGTCTGGTTGGCAAAACCGGGCACCTCGAACACGCAGCGCGCATTGCCGGCATCCGGACCGCGTTCGATGGTCACCCTGAGGAATTCTGACGTCATCTGTGGTAATGTCTTTCGCCGCGGGCATACTTCGTGCCACACTCTAACGGAAAGCACAGCTTTATGAACGCTATAAATTCTTAATATTATTGTTAGGATTTCTAACGGAACCGCCAGAACGGTGTGACTTGAAATGACACAGACCTCTCAACCCGACATCAAGCAGATAATCGAAGAGCGATACGGCGCGTCAATTTCCACGGTCGAGCATACCGCAGAGCACAAGCTGCTCCTGTCGATGCTGTCGCGCGGCTCCTGCAGGGAATTTTCCGACAAACCCGTCCCACCGGAACTGCTCGAGATCCTTTGCGCGGCCGCGCTTGCCTCCCCCACGAAGAGCGATCTGCAACAACGCGATATCATCCTTTTGCAATCTGCGGACTTGCGGCAACAGGTTTCACAACTCGTATCCGGCCAGCCCTGGGTCGCAGGCGCGCCGATGATCGTGATTTTCTGCGGCAACAATCGCCGCCAACGCCTGCTGCACCACTGGCATGATGTTCCCTTTGCGAACGACCACCTCGACGCCTTCTTCAATGCGGTCGGCGATGCCGCCATCGCCTTGGGCGCGTTTGTGACGGCAACCGAAGCACTCGGGTTGGGGTGCTGTCCGGTCAGCGCCATCCGAAACGAGGCGCGGGCCGTTTCGTCCTTGCTGGGTCTGCCCCGCCATGTTTTCCCGTTTGCCGGCCTCGCGGTCGGCTATCCGCGCATCGCCCCGAAAATCGCAAAAAGGCTTCCGCTGAGGGTCACCTGCCATGTCGACCAGTATGAAGAAAACAACCTTCGGGATGCGATCGAGACCTATGATGACGACCGTATCCGTGCTCAGCCCTACGCAAAACAGCGCTTTCCGGACAAATTCGGGACGGCCAGTGTCTACGGATGGTCTGACGACAAGGTACGGCAATACAGCGAGGCCGAGCGTGCCGACTTCGCGGACTATATCCGCGCACAAGGCTTTCGCCTTGATTGACGACATTCACATACCGTTTTGACATGCCGTGGCGGGCAGGGATCAAGCACGCGCTCTGTGCAAGCTTGGAAAAGCGTCACATACGAAAACCGAACGACGCGCGAGGCGCGAGACATGCTATCAGATAGGGTTTTCCATTCGTTCGATTGCCTGTGCGGTGTGGAAGCCGAGATATGCGCAGAAGTTGGTGACGCCTGGTCAGGCGGCGGCTTGAACGTGGCGGAGCCCGTCGCGGAACTGAACCTCTTGGATGATCTCGGGCAGGCGGTTTCGACCGTTGAGTTTACGCCATTTCTTCTGCGCCGACATCATCAGCTTGAAGACCATGGCCAGACCGGTCTTTCGGCTGAGGCACCCCTTGGTGCGTTTCGTTCGATGTCGGACGGTGGCGAAGGTGCTCTCGATCGGGTTTGACGTCCGGATGTGTTTCCATTGCTCGGCCGGGTAGTCGTAGAACGTCAGCAGCGCGTCCCGATCCTTGACCAGCTTGGCGACGGCCTTGTCCCATTTCACGCCGTATGTTTCGACGAAGAAATCGAATGCGACGTTGGCTTTGGCCTTTGTCTCGGCCTGCCAGATGTCGTGCAGATGCGCTTTCGCCTTGACCTGCACGGATTTCGGCATCGCATTCAGCACGTTCATGGTCTTGGCGGACAGGCCCTTGGCGTTCGGGCCCAACAAGGCCTCCAGCGCCTCAGTGAAATCGCCCGTGGACACGCCCTTCAGGTAAAGCCATGGCAGCAATTCCTCGATCGATCTCGCCTTGCGCAGATACCGCGGCAGGATGCTGGGCGTGAAGCTGATCTTGTCTTCGCCAGCACCCCGATCCCGCACGCGCGGCACTTTCACCGGCACTGGACCAATGCCGGTCATCACATCGCGTTCCGGTAGGTGACCATGCCGCATTAGGCGCGCCCGTCCATCCTCAAGCCGTTCACCGGAAAAGGCGGCCATGAGCGTGGCCAGTTCCGCCTCAAGTGCCTGTTCAATCAGCTGACGCGCGCCAGATCTTATCAAATCGGTCAGCGGATCAGCCGAAAATCCATTTGGGTCAGGCAGCGCGGTGATGGTATCTTCTCTCATGTGGCATGTATGGATGCCGCCGTTCGTGCAAGGGTTTTTCTGAACTTATGAATGTGTGATCAGGTGCGGTCATGTATAAGGCCTCTTCATTGCGGCGCTGTTC
>JASFFN010000337.1:0-3622 GCA_050124275.1 Roseobacter sp.
GTTGGCTCGGCGGTGCGCGCGATGCAGCCTGCGTCCGGTGTGGCAATCGCCGGCTGGGTTATGCTGGTCGCCGCCACGGTCGCGATGGTCTTTTTGCACCGCAACCGCGCACTGGCGCTGATCCTGATGGGGATCGCGGGGCTCATGGTGTCGGTCGGTTTTGTCTACTTCAGCGCGCCGGATCTGGCGATGACACAGTTCACCGTCGAGGCGGTAACCATCGTATTGTTGCTGCTGGCGCTGAACTTCCTGCCCAACAACACCCCGGTGGAAAGCTCGGTGCTCCGGCGGACGCGGGATGCAGCGATCGCGATCGCTGGCGGGGTGGCGGCCTTCGGGCTTACCTACCATTTCCTGCTGCGTGACACGGTTTTACCCTCCATTTCAGCGTTTCATCTGGAGAACTCCTACAAGGGCGGCGGCGGCACCAACGTGGTCAACGTTATCCTCGTGGATTTCCGCGGGTTCGACACCTATGGCGAGATCATCGTCCTCGGGATTGCGGCGCTTCTGATTTACGCTCTGACAGAGGCGCTGCTGGGCGGGCCGGTGCGCGCGCGGCTACTGAACCGCAAGCCCGACAAGCCCTTGGCCGGAGACCGGCACCCGATGATGATGGTCATTCTGACGCGTGTCATGATGCCCGTTGTCATGCTTGTCGGCTTTTATATTTTCCTGCGTGGCCACAACGAGCCCGGCGGCGGATTTATCGCCGGTCTGATCGTCTCGATCGGATTCGTGACGCAGTACATGGCGAGCGGGTATGTCTGGACGACCGCGCGGCTACGCTATCCTTACCATACCATCATCGGCGCCGGCGTGCTGATCGCGGGACTAACGGGCATCGGATCATGGTTTGTATCAAAGCCGTTCCTCACGTCCGATTTCACCTACGTGCAAATCCCCCCGTTCAAAGAGTTCGAACTGGCGACAGCCGCTCTCTTCGATCTCGGTGTCTTTCTCACGGTCGTAGGGGCGGTTCTGCTCACGCTGGAAAGCCTGTCGCGGCTCGCACAGCGTCAGGTCCGGCCAGAGGCGGACTATCCGATGGACATCGACCCATCCCGCTTGGATTCCGACAGCCAGTTGACACCGGGGGAGGCGTAACATGGAACTTCTTGTTGCTTCCGCCATCGGAATCCTGACGGCCGCCGGCCTCTATCTCGTCCTGCGCATGCGGACATTCCCGGTCATTCTGGGCATGTCGCTTCTGACCTACGCCGTCAATGTGTTCCTCTTCGCATCGGGGCGATTGACCCTTGGCGCCCCCCCGATCCTGCAAAAGGGCGTCGAGGGCGTTGTCTACACCGACCCGTTGCCGCAGGCGCTTGTGCTGACGGCCATCGTGATCTCGTTCGGGATGACGGCGGTCGTGGTCATGATTGCCCTGGGGGCTTATCTGGGAGGCGACGACGACACCGTCAACGATCCCGTCGAGGATGACGTTTCAGGCGGGAAGGACGCGGCATGACGCATTGGATTATCTTCCCTGTCCTGTTGCCTGCGCTGGTTGCGCCCTTCATCTTGCTGACCGCGCGCTATCACATCGGTATACAAAGGGTTTTCTCCGTCGCGGCTGTCGTCACTCTGATCGCGATCGCGGCCGCCCTTGCATGGCAGGCCTCGGACGGCACAATCACCCTTTACCAATTGGGCGACTGGGCGGCGCCATTCGGCATCGTACTGGTCGGCGACCGCCTGTCGACGATGATGGTTTTGCTGACCTCGGTACTGGCTCTGGTCGTGCTTCTTTATGCCATCGGGTCCGGGTGGGACGGTCGGGGACGGCATTTTCATGCGCTGTTCCAGTTTCAGCTGATGGGGATCATGGGGGCGTTCCTGACGGGCGACCTGTTCAACCTGTTCGTTTTCTTCGAGATTTTGCTGATTGCATCCTATGGACTGATGATCCACTCGGGGGGCAACGTCCGGCTCCGGGCCGGGGTGCAGTATGTGCTGTTCAACCTTATCGGTTCGACGCTCTTTCTCTTTGCGCTGGGATCGATCTATGCCGAGACCGGCACGCTGAACATGGCCGATCTGGCCGTACGGGTCACGTCGATCGACCCGTCCGAAACCGTCGGCATCCGGGTCGCGGCGGTCCTGCTTCTGCTGGTTTTCGCGATCAAGGCGGCGGTGGTCCCGCTGCACTTCTGGCTGCCGTCCAGCTATGCCGAGGCACCGGCACCTGTGGCGGCCTTGTTTGCGATCATGACCAAGGTCGGCGCTTATGCGATCATCCGCGTCTATACGATGATCTTTCCGCCCGATCTGGAAGTCACGGCAGGCCTGCAAAGTGACTGGCTGCTGGTTGCGGCACTGGTTTCCGTGGCGCTTGGCGCCCTGGGGGTGCTGGCGGCCACAAAACTGGACCGGCTCGTGACGTTTTCCGTCATCGGGTCGATGGGGATGGTGATGGTCACGATATCGATGTTCACACCGGCCAGCATCGCGGCCGCGCTTTACTACATCATTCACTCGACACTCGCGGCCGCCGCCCTGTTTCTTATCGTTGACCTCGTCAAAACAAGTCGCGCCGATCTGTCTTTGACGCCCTTGCCGCCGGTCGTGGGCGCGGCTCTGGTGTCGGCCTTGTTCTTTGTCTCGGCGATCGCGATGGCGGGGTTGCCGCCGCTGTCGGGTTTTATCGGCAAGTTGCTTATCCTGCAGGCGGCTTATTCCACGGATGCGCTGGTCTGGGTTTTCGCGATCGTTCTCATCGCGAGCCTTGTAAACATCGTTGGCTTCGCGCGGGCAGGGAGCGTCATTTTCTGGAAGGCAAAGGCCGTTGACAGGCCGGAGGATGACGTATTGCCTGGCGCGCCCGCGCCGCTTTCATTCGTGGCCGTGGGTGGGGCGATCGCTCTGCTCGTGTTGCATACGGTCTTTGCCGGCCCCATGCACGCCTATATGACGACGACGTCGCAGCAACTCTTCGCGCCGGAACCTTATATTGCGACCGTGCTGGAAACACCCGGCAAGCTCAGCAAGCCAAAGGAAGGAGATCACTGACATGACGCGCGCGCTCCACTGGCTGTTTCCGCATCCGCTGCTGACCATCATCCTGACGATCGTGTGGGTGATGTTGCAAAATGACGTTTCTGCCGGGATGGTGGTGTTTGGCGTGATCCTCGGTATCATAATTCCGCGTATCACGGCCGTCTGGTGGCCGGACCGCCCGCAAGGCTTCCGTGCGGGTAAGATGCTGAGTTACTGCCTGCTCGTGATCTGGGACATCATCGTGGCGAACGTGCAGGTCGCGTGGATCATTCTCACCAAGTCCAACGCGCAGATCCGGCCGTCTTGGGTTGAAGTGCCACTCGATCTGCGTACGCCCGAGGCGATCACGATCCTTGCGGGCACGATAACGCTGACGCCGGGCACCGTCTCTGCCGATTTGTCGAACGAGGGCCGCAGTCTGCTCGTGCATGCTCTGGATACATCGGATCCGGAGTCGATCCGGGATGAGATCAAGAACCGTTACGAGCGGCGTCTGAAGGAGATTTTCCAATGAGTTTTGCCGCGGACCTGATGAGTTATGGATTGTTTCTGGCCTTCGCCGTTCTTTCGGTGAGCCAGGTCATGGCGATGGTGCGTCTGGTGATTGGCCCCGACGCAGGCG
>JASFFN010000338.1:0-3620 GCA_050124275.1 Roseobacter sp.
ATCACGCTGACCGATATTTTCAGAGGCTTCCTGCCTTTCATCGGTATTCAACTCTGCGCGCTCTCGGTTTTGCTGATCTGGCCCAATATCGTCACGCTGTTGCTTTAGTCACAGGAGAAAACAATGCTCTCTGCGGAGCAAGTTCGGCAGTTCGAGACCAAAGGCTATCTCGTCGTCCCGGACGTCATCCCGGCGACCGTCCTCCAGCGGGTCAAGACGGAATATGCCGAATTGCTCGACAGGCTCTATGCGGACTGGTTCGCGGAAGGCCGCATTGAAACCGCGCCGGAAAAGCTGGATTTCTGGGGCAAGCTGCTGGAGGCCTACAAGGCAAGATGCGACTGGTTCCAGCCCATGGACATCAGTCTGCCGGGCGACGAGATACAACCGGACACGCCCTTTCATTTCGGACCGGCGGTTTTCGACCTTTTGACCGAGCCGCGACTGCTGGATGTGGTCGAATCCCTTCTGGGACCGGAACTGACCTCAAACCCGATTCAGCATGTGCGGATCAAACCGCCGGCAACCGACCTGCAGAAAGATGAAATCCGGGCGCATATCACCGCGACCGACTGGCATCAGGACCGCGCCGTTGCCCTGGAAGAAGCCGACGCAACACATATGGTCACCGTCTGGATTGCGATCACGGATGCGACCGTCGAAAACGGATGCCTTCAGGTGCAAGCAAAGACGCAAGGTCAGGAAATGCTGCCGCACTGCCCGAAGACGCAAACCGGGATTGCCGACGGTTTCATCGATGAGACGCGGTCTCTGCCCTTACCGGTCAACGCGGGCGGAGTGGTGCTTTTCCATCCGCTGACACCGCACGCGTCTCTCGTCAACCGGACAAACGGATTTCGCTGGTCCTTCGATATCCGCTACAATGTCACCGGTGAGCCAACCGGTCGCAGCCACTTTCCGGACTTCGTGGCCCGGTCCCGCGCGCATCCGGAAACCGAATTACGCGATTGGCGGAAATGGAAAGCGATGTGGGAAGCCGCCCGCGCGGAACTTTCCGGGCAAGCGCATATTCCGATTCACCGCTGGAAATCCGACGCACCTTTCTGCGCCTGAGGAGGCACTATGGATACCGTCCGCCTTGATCCGATCGACAACGTCGTCACCGCCGTCAAAGCCCTTGAGGTGGGCGCCGCCGTTGAAAACACCCGCACGCGCGCGCTCATCCCGTCGGGCCACAAGATCGCGACGGCCCCCATCGCCAGGGGAGAAGCGATCCGGAAATATGCGCAGATCATCGGCTATGCCGCCGAAGACATCGCGGCGGGAGATCACGTGCACACCCATAACGTCGCCTTCCGGAACACGGAAGCTGATTATGAGTTCTCTACCGATCTGCGGCCTGTCACCTCCGTCGCGGATGAAAAGCGCGATACATTCATGGGGTTCAGGCGCTCGAATGGCACGGTCGGTACAAGGAACTATATCGCCATCGTCACCTCGGTGAATTGTTCGGCGACCGCCGCGCGCATGATCGCGAACCACTTTACGCCGGATATCATGGCGGACTATCCGAATGTCGATGGGGTTGCCGCCTTCGTGCACGGCACCGGTTGCGGCATGGCCGGCAGCGGCGATGGCTTCGAGGCCTTGCAAAGGGTGATGTGGGGCTATGCGCGCCACCCCAATCACGCAGGCGTGCTCATGGTCGGTCTGGGCTGCGAGATGAACCAGATCGACTGGCTGCTCGAGGCATATGGCCTGAAACAGGGTCCGACCTTTCAGGTCATGAACATCCAGTCCGTAGCCGGGCTGCGCAAAACCGTTGAAATGGGCATCAGCAAGATCGAAGCGATGCTGCCCATCGCCAACGAAGCCCGGCGCGAACCCTGCCCCGCGTCCGAACTGAAAGTGGCACTTCAATGCGGCGGCTCGGATGCCTGGTCGGGCATCACGGCCAATCCCGCCCTGGGCCATGCCTGCGATCTGCTGGCCGCGCAGGGTGGGACGGGCGTTCTGGCCGAGACGCCCGAGATTTACGGCGCGGAGCATCTTTTGACCCGCCGCGCCATCGACCGCGCCACGGGCGAACGGCTCATCGAATTCATCAAGTGGTGGGAGGATTACACCGCCCGCAACAAGGGCTCGATGGACAACAACCCCTCGCCCGGAAACAAGGCGGGTGGCCTGACAACGATCCTCGAAAAATCCCTAGGGGCTGCGGCCAAAGGCGGCACATCGCCCCTTATGGGTGTCTACAAATACGCCGAGCCCGTCACGGCACACGGCTTCACCTTCATGGACAGCCCCGGGTACGACCCCGCCTCCGTTACCGGTCAGATCGCGGGTGGCTGCAATCTGGTCTGCTTCACCACCGGGCGGGGGTCGGCCTTTGGCTCGAAACCCGCGCCGACGATCAAGGTCGCGACCAACTCCGCTATGGCAAAGCGCATGCACGAAGACATGGACATCGATGCCGGTACGATCCTGACGGAAGGCGTCAGCGTCGAAGACAAGGGCCGGGAGATATACGACATGTTTCTGCGGGTCGCCTCGGGAGAAGCGACAAAGTCGGAAGCGCAGGGCCTCGGGGATTATGAATTCGTCCCCTGGCAGATCGGGGCGGTGATGTGAAACGTATCCTGCTTGTCGGAGGCGGTCTGATCGGCGCGCGCCATCTGCAGGCGGTAGAGGCGCACGACCGATGTACACTGGCCGGTCTCGTGGACCCGGATCCGGCGGTCAGGACACCCCCCGGCATCGAGCGCCATGCCGACATGTCCGAGGTGACGGACCCAGTGGACGGGGTCATCATAGCGACCCCGACACAGCTGCATGCATCACAAGCGGAGTTGCGGCGACAATGTCCGAGGCCGGGCGCCTGAAGAACATCATCGGAAAGTCAGGTGTCGCTTCCCTTGTCGGACACCATCGCCGCTATCATGCCAGCGTCCGGCAACTGAAAACCCTGATCGCCGAGGGCGCTGTCGGCATGCCGGTCACGGCCACCATCATCTGGGCGATGAGAAAACCCGACAGTTATTTCGAAGGCAACTGGCGAACGGCGGGCGGCAGCCCCGTCATGATAAACATCGTGCATGATATCGATTTGCTGCGTTTTGTAATCGGTGAAATCACGCAAGCCACGGCCTTGCGCGGTGCGGGCCGGCGCGGGACGAGACGGATCGAATCCGGTGCCATCGCTCTCGCCTTTGGCAACGGTGCGACCGGTACAATCAGTTTTGCGGATACCGCGCCCAGCCCCTGGGGTTTCGAAGCTGGCACAGGCGAGAATCCCAACATCGGAACAACCCGTGAGGACATGCTCTGGATCACGGGAACAAAAGGCGCGATCAGTTTTCCGTCCATGACGCTATGGTCCGGGACAGACTGGGGGACTCCGGCGCAAAGGCGAGACCTCAAGCGTGCCGAAGACACCAGAACGCCACTTGAGGCGCAGCTGGATCATTTCATCGACGTCATGGAAGGCGCGGCGCCCTTGATCGATGTGGCTGACGCCACCTGCACCCTCGACATAACCTTGCAGATCGAAGCGCAACTCGCGGCTGAAACAACAGGAGACCACCATGTCCGAAGTGCTCTCGCCTGATCAGGTCGCCTTCTACAATGAGAACGGCTATCTTGTTCTGGAAAACCGCATC
>JASFFN010000339.1:0-3607 GCA_050124275.1 Roseobacter sp.
CGACGGGCGCGTGATGAAAGAGGATGTCGCCAGCGCCATCGCCGCCGCCAGCGCCGCGCCCGCCCCGGCTGCGGCGCCCGCGATGCCGCGCGCACCGGTGTCGGCCGATGACGCAAGCCGCGAGGAACGCGTCAAGATGACCCGCCTGCGCCAGACCATCGCAAGGCGTCTGAAAGACAGCCAGAACACCGCCGCGATGCTGACGACCTACAACGAGGTCGACATGACCGAGGTCATGGCGTTGCGCAACGAATACAAGGACCTGTTCCTGAAAAAGCACGGCGTGAAGCTTGGCTTCATGTCCTTCTTCACCAAGGCCTGCTGCCATGCGCTGAAGGAGGTGCCCGAGGTCAACGCCGAGATCGACGGCACCGACATCGTCTACAAGAACTTCGTGCATATGGGCATTGCCGCCGGCACGCCCACCGGGCTGGTGGTGCCGGTGATCCGCGACGCGGATTCCATGAGCTTTGCAGCCATCGAAAAGGCGATTGCCGAAAAAGGCGCCCGCGCGCGAGACGGCAAGCTGTCGATGGCCGAAATGCAGGGCGGCACCTTCACGATCTCGAACGGCGGCGTCTACGGCTCTCTGATGTCCTCGCCGATCCTGAACCCACCGCAATCGGGCATCCTCGGCATGCACAAGATCCAGGACCGCCCTATGGCGATCAACGGCAAGGTGGAAATCCGCCCGATGATGTATCTCGCGCTCAGCTACGACCATAGGATTGTTGACGGCAAAGGCGCCGTGACCTTCCTTGTGCGCGTGAAAGAAGCACTGGAAGACCCACGACGGCTGCTGATGGATTTGTAAGGTTGGCGCGAGCGTGACACATCGCATCGCCAGGCTCTGCGCAAGCTGGAAGCGCCCCCTCCGGATTGGCGGCGGGCGCTGGCCGAACCGCAAGCGGCCCGGCGTTGCCAGAGACTTCTCGCGCTAAGATAAGGAAGATTTAAATGACCGAAATCACCATCCTCATCCTCTACGGCTTTCTCGTCATCGTCACCCTGCTGATGCAGGCCACGGGGGCGATGACGCAACTGGGCATGGGCTACCTGCTCTCCTCCCGCGACGAGCACCGCACGGTGTCGGGCATCGCAGGGCGGCTGGAACGGGCGCTCAACAACTCGATCACGGCCATGGTGCTCTTTGCCCCGGCGGTGCTGCTGATCGTGGTGACGGACAGTTCCTCCAACCAGACGGTTCTGGCCTGTCAGGCCTTTCTGATCGCACGGCTGGTCTACCTGCCCTCTTACGCGTTCAAGCTGACGGGCATCCGCAGTCTGGCCTGGACGGTCGGTCTGCTGTGCACCGCGCTTTTGTATTTCTCCGCGCTCTGAGGGGGTTGCATGACCTTTTCCGCTGCCTCGACCGAAGACCCACCTGCCCCGCGCGCGCTTGCTCTCCTCCTCGATCTTGTCGAGTGTTGCATCGAAGAGCCTGTCGCCGCTGCGAGACACGTGGCCATGGCGATTGCGCTTGCCGCCATCGTGATTTCCGCCGCCGCCACCCTGTTCGGCACCAACGCGGGTCTGGCCTTTGCGCTGCTTTACACCAGCTCCGGGGCTATGCTGGTGTATTGCCTGCAAAAGTCTCGGGAATGCGTGCCGGATGCCCGCTGAGCTGACAGCCCTGACCCTCGCGGCGCTGTTGCAGGTGCTGCAGATGATCGCCTTTTCCATCGCCGGGAACATGCAGGTGGACGCGCGGACAACCTTTGGCCCGCGCGACACCCCTGTGCAACTCGAAGGTGTCGCGGGCCGGCTGCAACGGGCGCTGAACAACCATTTCGAAGGGTTGATCCTCTTTTCGATTGCCTGTGGCGTCGTCACCCTGTCCGGTCAGGCGTCTTCGTTCACGGCCACATGCGCGTGGGTCTACCTCTTTGCCCGCATCGCCTACGTCCCCGCCTACGCCCTTGGGCTGAGCCCCTGGCGGTCGGTCGTCTGGATGGTGGGTTTCGGTGCGACAACGGCAATGTTGATTGCCGTGCTCATATGATGTCTCATTCCAGCCCAGACGAACGGCGCCCAGCCGCAGTGCAACGACGCCTGACGGACGGCTCAAAGTAAAGGATTTTTCCCATGGCAAGTTATGACGTTATCATCATCGGTTCCGGTCCCGGCGGCTATGTCTGCGCGATCCGATGCGCGCAACTGGGGCTGAAAACCGCCTGTGTCGAAGGGCGTGAGACACTGGGCGGTACATGTCTGAACGTCGGCTGCATCCCGTCGAAAGCGCTGCTGCATGCCTCTCATATGCTGCACGAAGCGGAGCACAATTTCGCCGCCATGGGGCTCAAGGGCAAGAGCCCGTCCGTCGACTGGAAGCAGATGCTTGCCTACAAGGAAGACACCATCGGACAGAACACCAAGGGGATCGAATTTCTGTTCAAGAAGAACAAGATCGACTGGCTAAAAGGCTGGGGCTCGATCCCGGAAGCCGGCAAGGTCAAGGTGGGGGACGAGGTTCACGACGCCAAGAACATCATCATCGCGTCAGGTTCCGAGCCCGCGTCTCTCCCCGGTGTGGAGGTCGACGAGAAGGTGGTGGTGACCTCGACCGGCGCGCTGGAGCTTGGCAAGGTACCGAAGAAAATGGTGGTCATCGGTGCGGGCGTCATCGGTCTTGAGCTTGGCTCGGTCTATTCCCGCCTCGGCGCGGAGGTCACCGTGATCGAATTTCTGGATGCCATCACGCCGGGTATGGACGGCGAGGTTCAGAAGACCTTCCAGAGAATCCTCAAGAAACAGGGCCTCGATTTCATCATGGGCGCGGCCGTTCAGAAGACGGAAGCGACGAAGACCAAAGCCAAGGTGCACTACAAGCTCCGCAAGGATGACAGCGAGCACATGCTTGATGCAGATGTGGTTCTGGTCGCCACCGGGCGCAAACCCTATACTGAGGGGCTGGGGCTCGACGCGCTGGGGATCAAGATGTCGCAAAGAGGGCAGATCGAAGTCGATGCGCACTGGCAAACCAGTATTCCGGGTATTTATGCTATCGGCGACGTGATCGACGGCCCGATGCTGGCCCACAAGGCAGAAGATGAAGGCATGGCCGCCGCCGAACAGGTTGCGGGCAAGCACGGCCATGTGAACTATGGCGTGATCCCGGGCGTCATCTACACGCATCCCGAAGTCGCAAATGTCGGCGCAACCGAAGAAAGCCTGAAGAAATCCGGGCACGCCTACAAGGTCGGCAAGTTCAGCTTTATGGGGAACGGCCGCGCCAAGGCGAATTTCGCGGGCGACGGCTTTGTCAAGATCATCGCCGACAAAGAGACCGATCGCATTCTGGGCGCTCATATCATCGGCCCGGCCGCCGGGGATCTGATCCACGAGATCTGCGTCGCGATGGAATTCGGCGCCTCGGCCGAAGATCTGGCGATGACATGCCATGCGCATCCGACCTATTCTGAAGCCGTGCGCGAGGCTGCACTGGCCTGCGGGGACGGACCCATCCACATGTAAGATCGCATCGATTGGCGCCGCCAATCCGTCTTGCGACGATCCAGTTGCGCGGCGTTTCGTTCATAAAATCGCTGTTCCGCGGCGCGCCCGCGCATGCCAGCGGACCATTCATTATGCGAGCCTCGACGTGCCA
>JASFFN010000340.1:0-3606 GCA_050124275.1 Roseobacter sp.
CAGCTTGGCTCCGACCGGATGACCGAGTACGAGTTGGCCGACTACCAGGCCAACAATCCTGGCACCTTCATCGTTTGGCACTTCCTTGACGAGAGCAATCCCGACGACTTGGCGCTGCTCGACCTGTCGGTGACCTACGACCATGCGCTGATCGCCTCAGACTCGATGTTCTGGATGTACTTCAACGAGGATGGTCAGGTGGTGAATTACGAGGGCGATGAGTGGCCGTTGCCCGATAATCTGTTCAGCCATCCGCGGTCTGCCGGGACCTTTGCCAAGGTGTTGCGCTCTTATGTGCGCGAGCGTGGGATTCTGTCTCTGAGCGAGGCGATCCGCAAGATGTCTCTGATGCCGGCGCAGACGCTTGAGGGTTTCGTGCCGCAGATGCGCCTGAAGGGCCGCATCCAGATCGGAATGGATGCAGACATCGTCGTCTTCGATCCGGAAACCATAGCGGATAAGGCAACCTACCAAGACTCCAACCAGCCGGCAGTCGGCGTGCAGACCGTGCTCGTGAACGGCGGTTTCGTGGTGCGGGACGGCGAACTGGTACTCGATGCACCACATGGCCAGCCGATCCGGCGTCAGGTGAGGTAGGGTCGCCGTATTCAGGCAAACAACGTCGCGCTTTACGAAGCGATAGAAGCACCATGTGACGACATGCCATCCTGTGTGTCGTTTGCCTCTGCCTTGTCTTGTTCAAAGATAGGACGGGATCCGAAAGTGCTCGGCGTCATCAGGAATCCCGTTAGCCGCGATTACCGGGATTCTGCAGATCATTGACCCGCTTACTTCGAACACCTGATCAGCTTTACACACAGCATGAGGGGCGGCGCTTTTGACCCAATCCCCATCTTCGTGCCAACGGTGGCTCGGTTCCGCGTTGGAGACATCGCGTCTCCGAAGTTCGCTGCAGGCCCGCATGAATGTCCGGTCTCGGTGCTGCGCTGCGACACTCAGGTCGACACTGCGAAATGCTGCAGCCGCAAGGCTCACTGAATAAGATGGTCTGCATTGGGCTCGGGGACTAAGCCGCTCTCGCGGCAATGGCGCTTGTGGCTGTCGTTGCGCGCCGCCACATCGGCTTAGATTTTGAGATGTGAGCGGTCCGCCTGACGATTGAGGTTTCTCAATCGGACAGGAGGTTCCCATGACACAGGAGAAGATGAGCCCGCTGCGTGCGCGGATGATCGAGGACATGCGTATCCGCGGGATGGCGGAGACGTCGCAGAAGGCGCATATTCGGGCGCTCAAGGATTTCACGGCATTTCTGGGGCGCGCGCCGGATACAGCGACGCCAGATGAGCTGCGCGCCTATCAGCTTCACATGACCGACACTGAGGTCACGCCGTCGGTCTACAATTCGCGGATCACGGCGCTCAGGTTCTTCTTCGGCATGACCTGCAACCGGGAGGACATGAAGAAGTACATGCAGTTCCGCACCGAGCCGCGCAAGCTGCCGATTGTCCTGAGCGTCGAGGAGGTCTCGGCGGTTCTGGCCTCGGCGCCGGGACCGGGCATGAAGTACCGGGCTGCCTTGAGCATCGGCTATGGCGCGGGACTGCGGGCCTCCGAGGTGAGCAACCTGAAGGTCCGGGACATCGACAGCGACCGCATGCTGATCCATGTCGAGCGCGGCAAGGGCGGCAAGGATCGCGATGTGATGCTGTCGCCCTCCCTGTTGGACCTGCTGCGGGCCTATTGGCGCGAGGCCCGGCCACAGGGATGGCTGTTCCCGGGTCAAAGTCGGGTCGCGCCGATGTCGCCGCGCTCCCTGAACCGGGCGTTCAACGCGGCAAAAGCGATGGCCGGGATCAAGAAGCCGGCGACGCTGCACTCACTCCGGCACAGTTTTGCCACGCATCTTTTGGAGGCGGATACGGATGTCAGGGTGATCCAGGTGCTGCTCGGCCATGCCAAGCTGACCACGACGGCGCGATACGCCCATGTCGCCACCAGGACGCTGCGCAAAGTCGCCAGCCCGTTCGAACACATACGGGATGTGACCTGACGGGGCACCCGGCGTGCCACGGCACGCGCTGGAGGTTGCGGGCATCTTCAGGTCTCATGGCCCCGCTTACCGGCGGGCTAATGCCGGGCATCTGAGCCTGGCCCAGCTCCAGGTTATGTCATCCATTGAAGCCTGCCGGACCGAGGCGCTCGGTGGTCATGTGGCGGCCTGCACCAAATGCAATCACCAGCACATCGCGTATAACAGCTGCAAGAACCGGCACTGTCCGAAGTGCCAGGGACCGGCGGCGCGCGACTGGATGGCGGCAAGGTCTGAGGATCTTCTGCCCGTGGAGTACTTCCACCTCGTCTTCACGCTGCCAGCAGAGATCGCCCGCATCGCCTACTGGAACAAGCGAGCAATGTACGGCCTCTTGTTCAAGGTATCAGCCGAGACGGTGACGACCATCGCCGCCGATCCCAAGCGCCTCGGTGCACGTGTCGGCATGACCAGCGTGCTCCACACCTGGGGCTCGGCAATGACGCATCACCCGCATGTGCATATGATTGTGCCGGGCGGCGGGCTCTCGCCGGACGGCACAAGGTGGATCGCCTGCCGCCCCGGTTTCTTTCTGCCGGTGCGCGTCCTATCCAGGTTGTTCCGGCGCCTGTTCATCAATGGGCTGATGGCGCTGCATCACACCGGGCAGCTTGCCTTCTTCGGCGATCTGAACAGCCTGGAGGATGCCGAGGCCTTTGCCAGCTATCTCGCTCCGCTGCGCAAAACCGAATGGGTGGTCTACGCCAAACCACCCTTTGGCGGGCCCGAGGCGGTGCTGGCCTATCTCAGCCGCTACACTCACCGCGTCGCCATCTCGAACCACCGCCTGGTCAGTGCCGATGCCGACAGCGTGGCGTTCCGCTGGAAGGATTACCGCATCAAGAGGGGCGACCGGATGAAGGTCATGCGACTTGCGACAGATGAGTTCATCCGCCGATACTTGATCCATGTTCTCCCTGATGGGTTCCACCGCATCCGCCACTACGGCTTCCTCGCTTCCGCACAGCGCAAAATCAACATCGCGAAGATCCGCACGTTGCTCGGCGCACAAACGGCCGCACAGGAAGACACTCCCAGTGCCGAGATCGTCCCGCTTACCCTGCGTGAACCCTGCCCGGAATGCGGTGGCCCCATGCGCATCATCGAGACGTTCCGGCGTGGCGAGGCCCCACGATCCCGCGCGCCACCGAGGAAACAGGCCGCATGACCGACTGCCCGTCGATCCCATCCACCGCTCACCGGTTGCTTCGGCCAAACCGGCCAGGCCACCTTGTCCGCAGTGATCGGAGAAGTCGCGCAAAAGGCGCATCACGGATCCGGTTCGGATCAAACCCAGGCCAAATCCTCCGGCAGAGCGTGGCAGTATCCGTCTTCATCACCCAAACCAACGCGTCCGTCGCAGTCACAGAACCAGCCGGCAGCCCTCTTTCCCCATAGACCGCACCCAGACCCCGCGGCTTCCTCCCTGAGAGGTTTGTCAACGCGGGCCACAGTCAGCTCCGGCCGATACCGCACGCAATGGCCCGCGTCGAAAAACCTTCATCGATCTCGGTCATTCGCCAATTTCAGCAGAATGCCCAATAAGCGGACGGAGC
>JASFFN010000341.1:0-3599 GCA_050124275.1 Roseobacter sp.
TGACGGACCAGACGCAGACATTTCTTGATGCCTTCGGCAAGGCCTTGGAGCAGGGCGACATCGAAGCTGCGACCGGCATGTTTCAGGACGATTGCTATTGGCGCGATCTTGTCTCGTTCACGTGGAACATCAAGACGGTCGAGGGCAGGGAACAGGTGGCTGATATGTTGCGCCACCAACTGGCCACCATAAAACCGACCGGCTGGAAGGTGGCCGAAGGCGAGCTGCCGACCGAGGATGGCGGTGTGACCACCGCCTGGATCGAGTTCGAAACCGACGTGGCGCGCGGCTATGGGCTTGTGCGCCTCAAGGATGGGCTGATCTGGACCCTTCTCACCACGATGGTTGAACTCAAGGGCCACGAAGAGCCGAAGGGGTTTCAGCGTCCTCTCGGCGCCAAACACGGTGCCGGGAAACACCGCACCACCTGGAAAGAAGAGCGCGAGAAAGAAGAGGCCGAGCTTGGCTACAAGACTCAGCCTTACTGCCTCATCATCGGCGGTGGTCAGGGGGGCATCGCCCTGGGCGCAAGACTGCGCCAGCTTGGCGTGCCGACGATTATCGTCGAACGCAATGAACGTCCTGGTGACAGCTGGCGCAACCGCTACAAGTCGCTCTGCCTGCACGACCCGGTCTGGTACGACCACCTGCCGTACATCAAGTTTCCTGAAAACTGGCCGGTCTTTTCGCCCAAGGACAAGATCGGCGATTGGCTGGAGATGTACACCAAGGTCATGGAACTCAATTACTGGACCCGGACCACGGCAAAATCCGCCAGCTACGACGAAAAGAAAAAAGAATGGACCGTGGTCGTCGACCGCGACGGCGAAGAGGTCGTGCTCAAGCCCAAGCAGCTTGTCATGGCGACAGGCATGTCCGGTAAGGCCAACATGCCGAGTTTCCCCGGCATGGAGAAGTTCAGGGGCGACCAGCACCACTCCTCGCAGCATCCCGGCCCGGACAAGTACAAGGGCAAGAAGGCGGTTATCGTCGGCTCGAACAATTCCGCCCACGATATCGCGGCCGCCCTGTGGGAGAACGATGTCGACGTGACCATGGTGCAGCGGTCTTCGACACACATCGTGCGGTCCGATACGCTGATGGAAATCGGACTGGGAGACCTTTACTCGGAGCGCGCCGTCGAGGCGGGCGTGACCACCGAGAAAGCAGATCTGATCTTTGCATCCCTGCCATATGCCATCCTGCACGAATTTCAGATTCCCGCCTACGCAGCCATGAAGAAGCAGGACAAGGAATTCTACGAAGGGCTTGAAAAGGCGGGCTTCTGGCTCGATTGGGGGGACGACGACTCGGGTCTGTTCATGAAGTATCTGCGGCGCGGTTCCGGATATTACATCGACATCGGTGCCAGCCAGCTCATCATTGATGGTGAGATCAAGGTCAAACGGGGACAAGTCGTCGAAGTCGATGAAACCGGCGTGATCCTGGATGACGGCAGCCATCTGGATGCAGATGTCATCGTCTATGCGACAGGCTACAAGTCGATGAACGGCTGGATCGCCGATCTGGCCGGGCAGGAGATGGCAGACAAGGTCGGCAAGGTCTGGGGCTTGGGCTCCGACACCACGAAGGATCCGGGCCCGTGGGAAGGCGAGCAGCGCAACATGTGGAAGCCAACCCAGCAGGAGGCGCTCTGGTTCCATGGCGGAAACCTCCATCAGTCGCGGCATTACTCGCAGTTTTTGTCGCTGCAGATCAAGGCCCGCATGGAAGGCATCGAAACCCCCGTTTACGACCTTCAGGAAGTGCACCATCTGTCCTGAGGTGAGAGCGGGCCGGCGACGTCCGGCCCGCAAGACAACGGACAGTCGGTCAACCAAGTGACTCTCGATACCTCCACCAAGAAAGACGCGTTGGCCGAAACAGCACGTCAGTGCCTATGGTGTCGGCCGCGCGCTCCGTGGACGTTTCGCCGATCAAAAAAATCTTCAAACATGGTTGGCTTTGCCCGGAAACGGGGAGGGCACTCATCCGCGTAGCCGCGTCTGAAAACGTGCCGTCCGCATAGTGTCAGTCCTTGCACGTTGCGACGAAACGGCCGGAGCATAGCGCATCATGAGGCGCAAACGATGTACTTTCAACGTTGGTACGCCGGGCACCTGCTGGGCAGAATGACGGATCCGGGCAGGCCTTCGCTTTTGAAGAGGGAGGTGAATTCCTCCGGCAATCCCACCCTTCGAGAAACTACTGAAAAGGTTCATAATTGAGTGCTTCAATTTCCGCTCGGTACAGGTCTCGCACCAGCTCTATTGCCTCGTCATCGTAGTAACTTTCCACCGGCTTTTGTCTTTTGCGGATCCCGCCTTTGGAATGGATATTCCTGATGTCGATGTCCAACCCGATCTTCCTGCCGATATCCGCCAGTTCCTGATCGATGTTCTCGTATCGCGCGACGTGATCGACAGCAATTTTGTCATCAATCGTGTAAATGCTCCAGTTGGATACGATTGGCGGCCACAAATCTTCAGGGTCCGGTCGCTGGGGGCCCTGAATACGGTGTAGGAATGCCTTGAAGTCGACCGTATCGCATTTCTTTCGCGAGCATCGCCAAACTGTCAGAAAGCGACTTTTTACCGGCATTTACAATATCTCCGAACTTATAGTCGGACTCCAAGACCAGCACATGCGGCTGGGCGAAAACGTGCTCTCGCGTACCGTCCGTTGTTGGCATGCGTTTCAATCAGTTCTGAGATCAGTTCGTGGAGCATGATCTCTCTCTTGTCAGCGAACCGGTCACCGCCGCCTCGCCACTAGAAGTATGGGCAAAGCGACATCATCTCGTCGACATCAGCTTCCCTGAGGTTCATCTTTTGTGCTGCGGCGTACGAACTGGCTTCGGTCGGACGCTCGTTGGGGACCTTGAAGGACACATCAATCCTGGCCTGGATATCATCCGTCCAGGTGGTGGCGTAGCAATAGGCCTCGTCATAGGTCGCCTGCTCGCTGGTGGCATAGCGATGACCGACGACAATATCCCAGGTGCGCGATCCGATCTTTTGGTCTTCGATTTCCTGAAAGATGACAAAATTCCGCGCGATCCTGGTTCCGCCCGGCTGCGCGGGAGCTTGTGGTAATGCCGGTACCGGTACCGGAACTTCCACGATCTTCTCGACTTCAACGATCTTCTCCACCGGGACTTCGACTTCGACGATCTTTTCTTCCTTGGCCCAGAAGATGCCTTTGCCGATGCCGAGCGCGGCAAGCGTGACTGCAACGCCAGTCGCAAGAATGACGAGACCCGCCATGCCGCCTTTGCCTATGCGCTCGCGCATCCGCATGGGCGCTTCGTTCTGTTTCAGCGCCTGTTCAATGGCGCTGAAGTCATGCTCTGTCGTTACATCATTCATTGTTAACACTCCTCAGTTTCAGGTCTTCCCGGATTGATCGGTCCTTGAGGTTGGTCAGACCCTCGGTAATCGGCAGGTATTTGTGGATGACGCGGTCCTTGTAGACGATCTTCTCGACCGTCTGTTTCCGCCGCCAGCGGCGACGCAGGACATAGCGGCGCAACGCCTGCCCGAGCGACAGGGCCGGTGCTGCCGATCCGATGTGCGCTGAGATGAAAGCAGCCATGCCGG